>RGVM01000883.1 GCA_010027295.1 Chitinophagia bacterium | reverse complement strand
ACCAAGTGCTGTCGGTAAAGTCGTAAGCCCCGCCGGCACTCGCCGCCCAGTTGTCGTTGATGCGCCAGAAGACACTGCCCGAAGCAAGGCTGTCGTCTTGGAAATAAGGGTTGCTGTTGATGTAGCGCTGGGAGACCGAGAACGAGAGGTCGCGCACCGGCTGCCAACGAAGATAGCCGTTCACATCGGTGAAGCTGCCATCCCCGTCCGATATCGGAAGCTGCGTCATCATGCCGAAGCTGAACCAGGGCACCGGGCTGAAAGTGAAGTTGTTGTAGAGATTGGAGAGAGCGCCGGGATCGTCAAGGTAGGGATTGTCGAAATTCACGTCGAAGAACGTGTCGAGAGCGAACCATTCGAAGGTGTCGTTGTCGCGGCGGGTGAGCAGGCGGTTGCGAACACCGAGGCGCACGATGTTCGACGTGTCGATGCTGTCGATCGCGGTGAATTGGGGAAAATTGAGCGAGGGGAGGATGGTGGAAGGAACGAGGCGGTCGAACTGAAGAATTTCGTCCGGACCCAGCCCCATGTTCGCGACGTAGGAGTAGTTGGCATAGGGCTGGATGACGTGCATCAGCCCGTCCAGTCCGAAGAAGCTGGACTGGACGTTTTCATACCGGGCAGACAGCTTGAAAGACGCCTCCAGTCCCGCGTTGAAGATGGGCCGGAACGTGCCGCCCCCGTATTCGCCGGTGTAGCCGACGTAATCCGGCGAGTTGGGGTCGGAATTTCCGGTGCGGCTGTAGTAGGTTCCGCGGAAGCCCATGCGGGGCGTCAAAGAAAGCCAGCCGAAATAGGTGCCGGGATAGGAAATCTGGTGAAAGGTGTCGAAGCGCACGGCGCCGTACGACTGCAGGTCTTCCGTCGAGGAAAACGGCAGCTGATCGAACAGATCCTGATTGAAAACGGACTGCTGCAACTGGGTGATATATTCCGGAGTGGCCCCCTCCGGAAATTGGCGTTCGAGGTAACCGAGCCTCGTCTGGCCGTCGTAGAAGACCGGCAAGCCGAAAAGCGGCGCCTGCTTGGCGGTCCAGGTAAACTCCGGAA
>RGVM01000882.1 GCA_010027295.1 Chitinophagia bacterium | reverse complement strand
CGGGTCCGCTGCCTCGTATTGATATGCCCCGGTCGGCAGGATTCTCCCCTCAGGCGGTTTGCCCTCCCGGTTCGAACTGACAGCCTCGCCTTCATTGGGCATATTGCCTGGAGTGTTGAGCAGGCGCTCGGTTGCCTGGTCGCCCATGTCGAATCGGACCCGGCGATCATGGCCCACCTTGCGGGTCGGCGCTGGGGCCTGCTGCTCCCGCTTCCAGTACCCCTGGTGAAAGGCGAGCGCCTTCTCTCGGCTTCCGACGTACTTGCGGTCCACATCCCTGATGGGAAATGCCAAGTCGCCTTGAGCCTTCCAAGCTTGCACACCGGACTGCCTCTCTCGCCTCTTTTCCATGTCGTAGGTGGCCTCGGTCATCGCGGTGTAATCCGCACGTGCCTGTTCGTAGCTCTCATCGTCCCCGGCCCCGTCCCGCAAGGCCCTCACCCTGTCGTGGGCAGCCTGCTCGGACTCGTAGGCGTCCTCCATCCCGGCGCTCCTCGACAGGGATGTCTGGAGTTGCGCATCGATCTCGGCATCGCCCGCAACAGGCCCGGATGTACTGGCAGGGGACGAGGCTTTCAGGATCCCTTTGCCCGTCTCGGGCGCCCGTCGTGCAGCAGATGGGCCGGGATTCACGTCCTCATCGTGTACCGCGCTGACGTTGTCGCGCAGGAACATGAGCCTCTGCAACTTCCGCTGGGAGCTGGCGAGTCTCTCGTCGTCAGCGCCATACACGAAGCCCGCTCGGGAAAGCTCGTTGTGCGCTGACTGCAGCTTCTTCCCAGCCCATTTTGACTTGAGCAGGTCGAGGTTTGGCAGGGATCTTCCATCGTTGAGGTTCTCCATCGCCTGCGCCCACGCGTCACGACGTTCCTGAACTTCCCTGCTGTGCTGGGCACGCTTCTTCGAGCTGAACAGCCGCTTGAACCAGCCTCCGATCCCTCCGTAGGTCAGGCGATCCCAGTTCCGTCGAGGTGTGGCCTGCTCACGGGCGTCGGAGGCGGTGGATTCGGCGCGACTTGAGTAGACGCTGGTGGAGTCCGAACGCCTGGAA
>RGVM01000881.1 GCA_010027295.1 Chitinophagia bacterium | reverse complement strand
GGTCGACCGGGCCGAGGTGAACGCCTCCATCAGCCGCGTGTTGCGCGCGAAGGACGACTGGCAGGAGCTGCTTCGTTTTGCGGAGAGTCCCGACTGGGAACTGGTCCTGTCCAATACCACCGAGGCGGGGATCGTCATGTCCGACGAGAATATCCGAACAGGCTTGGCGCCGCTGTCCTTCCCGGGGAAGCTGCTGGCATTGATGCATCACCGTTATCTGCATTTCGGCGGTGACGCGGGTAAGGGCCTCGTGATCATTCCGACCGAACTCATCGAGCACAACGGACGGAAGCTGCGTTCCATCCTGCTGGCGATGTCGGAGGCCAACGGCCTGTCCGGAGGTTTCATCGAATGGCTGGGTGCTTCGAACCATTTCTGCGACTCGCTGGTGGACCGCATCGTGCCGGGTGCTCCGTCCCTTGCCGACCGGTTGGAGAAGGAGCGCGAGCTCGGCTATGTCGACGGGTTGATGGTCATGGCCGAGCCGTACGGCCTGTGGGCCATCGAGTCGGACGTGCCCGAGGTGTTGCAGCGACTCGGATTCCGCGACGAGTCCGAGGGCTGCCTCGTGGTTCCCTCCATCGAGCGGTACCGGGAGTGCAAGCTCAGGCTGCTGAACGGCACGCATACCTTCAGTTGCGGCATCGCCCTGCTGGCGGGCTGTACGTACGTGCGGGATGCCGTGACCCACCCGCAGGTCGGCCCGCTCATGAGGCGGCTGTTGGAGGGAGAGATCCTGCCGCTGGCGCGGGAGGGCGAATCCGACCCGTCCGTCTTCAACGCCTTCGCGGCGGCCGTGTGGGACCGCTTCTGCAACCCGCACCTCGACCATCGATGGGCATCCATCTCCGCACAGTTCACCGCGAAGATGAGGATGCGGAATCTTCCGCTGATACTGCGTGCGCTGAAGACGGATGGCATCCTTCCAGATGGCATGCTGCTCGGATTGGCGGCCTACCTGGTATGCATGGATACGACGCTCACTTCGGATGGCCGGTACCGGTATGACAAGACAGGCGAGGGCTTCGAGCTTGCCGATGACGCGGCTGGT
>RGVM01000089.1 GCA_010027295.1 Chitinophagia bacterium | reverse complement strand
GGCATACCCATACGCCGGAACCGCTCAGCGGGAGCTCCATGCGCTCGCCGTGTGCGGACATCCATCCGACGTGGCGCGCCGGCACGCCGACCATCAGTGCATGGGCCGGCACATCCCGAGTGACGACCGCACCCGCACCGATGAACGCATGCTCCCCGATGGTCACGCCGCACACGATCGTGCTGTTGGCCCCGAGGGTTGCGCCACGGCGGACGCGGGTGTCTCGGTACTCATCCTTGCGGGACACGGCCGAACGCGGATTGACGACGTTCGTGAAGACCATGCTCGGGCCGCAGAAGACATCGTCCTCGAGCGTGACATTGTCGTAGATCGAGACGTTGTTCTGGACCTTGACGTTGTCGCCGATGCGCACACGGTTGCCCACGAACACGTTCTGCCCAAGCGAGCACCGACGGCCGATGACGGCACCGGAACACACATGCACCCAGTGCCACACCCGCGTCCCCTCGCCGATTGCGGCGCCATCGTCGACAATCGCGGTCGGATGCACATGAAAGGGATCGTGAGCCATCATGTTGCGCTCCCGCGAATCGCCGCAGGGTGCGTGTCCTCGGGGCGCCCGGTGGCCGCTGCGTTCCGAATCCGGTGCGCGACCTCGATGGCCGCCCGCGACTCGGACAGCGGGAATCCGCGGCCCGCAAGAATCTCGCGGTAGCTCAGCGAGTGCAGGTCGGCGAAACCCTCTGAAAACTCGACTTCGTGGCCGTCGACGGCAATGGACCTCCACGTCCTCATCCCGGCGGCACGCGCCTGCGGGGGAAGGTCGCGTTCGTCAATCGAGAGGAACCAGCGGACTCGGGCGCGCTCGAGCTCAAGCACGCCCGAAACCGCGGACGCCGATGCAGTGCCGACGCGAACCTCGTGCGCGGTGCCGAAGATCCACGTGAGCATGTCGAAGAAGTGGATTCCGATGTTCGTGGCGATGCCACCTGACTTCTCGAGGTCGCCCTTCCAGCTCCGGTGGTACCAACGGCCCCTCGACGTGACATAGGCCAAGTCCACATCGGCCCGTGCGGCACCACCGGCATGCCGTTCCTTCAGCGCGACGATCGCCGGATGAAGGCGCAACTGGAGGATTGTCGAGACGTTCCTGCCGGACTCGGCCTGGATCGCCTCAAGGGCATCCACGTTCCACGGATTCAGCACCAACGGCTTCTCGCAGATCGCATGCGCACCGCTTCGAAGCGCGAAACGGATGTGCGCGTCATGCAGGTAGTTCGGCGAACAGATGCCGACGAAGTCCACACCATCCCCAGCCCTCCGGAGCTTGTCGATGTGCCTGTCGAAGCGCTCGAACTCGGTGAAGAAGTCGGCCTCGGGGAAGTAGCTGTCGATGATCCCGACGCTGTCGCTCGGGTCCAGCGCTGCGACAAGGCGGCCGCCGACGTCCTTGATCGCCCGCATGTGACGGGGCGCGATGTACCCAGCGGCCCCGATGAGGGCGAAGCGTGGCGCGACAGCGGTCGGCGGTCCGTTCATGCCCAAGCCATGGTAAGGGGTAGCATCGCAGGCGCATGTGCGGCATCGCCGGACTCGTATCGCTCGACGGAACCGGTCCGGATCTCGGGCTGCTCAACCGGATGAGCGAGGCGGCCGCCCACCGCGGTCCGGATGGGAGTGGGGTGTTGAGCCGGGGGGCCGTTGCCCTTGCCCACCGGCGCCTCGCCATCGTCGGGCTCGGTCCTGGTGGTGCGCAGCCGATGGTGACCGCCGACGGACGGCTCGCGGTGACCTACAACGGCGAGATTTACAACTGGCTTGAACTCAGGCATGAGCTCCGGGGCCTTGGGCACACCTTCTCAACCGACTGCGACACCGAGGTGCTCCTTGCGGCCTACGCGGAGTGGGGTGCCCGCTGCGTCGACCGTTTCAACGGAATGTGGGCGTTCGTCATCCATGATGCGCATGCACGCACCGTCTTCTGCTCCCGGGACCGCTTCGGCGTCAAGCCCCTGCTGTGGGCGAGAATCGGGCAAACGGTGGCTTTCGCATCCGAACCGGAGCAACTGCTGGCCTTCGTCCCGTCGCGTCGCGCCGACCGCACGACGGTTCGTTCGTTCCTCGCATCCGGGATCGATGAACCCCTCAAAGCGACCTTCTTCGAGGGGATAGCGAAGGTTCCAGGAGGCCACTCACTGACCATCGATCTGGAGGCGGGCACGGTCAGGGAGCGCCGCGAGTACTCGCTCACCGACCGCATCACCAAGCTCGCCGCGACCGCCGAGGACGCTGCGGGGACCATCGGCGAGGCGCTGCGGGCATCGGTGTCCCTGCGCCTTCGCGCAGATGTCCCTGTCGGAACGTGCCTCAGCGGGGGCCTCGACAGCGGCATCCTCGCAGTCCTCGGAAAGGACCTGATGTCCGACGAGCAGCCCTGGCCATCGTTCAGCGCCATCTTCCCCGGTTTCGCAAAAGACGAGTCGGAGGCCATCCGGTTCGCCTCGGCACAGGCCTGCACCACAGCGCACTTCGCCACGCCCGATGCATCGAGCCTACTGGAAGACATCCACACCCTGGCGTGGCACCAGGAAGAGCCCTTCACCACCGCAGGCATCTACGCCCAATACCGCGTGCACCGACTCGCCCGGCAGATGGGCGTCAAAGTCCTCATCGACGGACAGGGCGCCGACGAGGTCTTTGCCGGTTACGCCCGATATACGCACTGGCACCTCCAACAGCGCCTGGCAGCCTTTGATGCAAGGGGCGCCGAATCAGAAGCAAGCCTGCTTCAGGCCAACGGCTTTCTGCCCGACTGGGGATGGCAAAACCGCATCGCAGCTTTCCTCCCCTCCCTTGCGGCATCGCGGCTGGAGGCGAGGGCCTTCCGGACACATGAGGCGGATGCGGACATCTCCCCCACCTTCCGCGATCGTGCCTCGGGAGCGGGCTTCATCCGGAAGCCGGTGGTCCGGAAACTCAACGACATACTCTACCACGACGCCTGCCAGGGCCCTTTGCAGGAACTACTCCGATATGCCGACCGGAACGCGATGTCACAGGGTGTCGAGGTCCGCCTGCCATACCTGGACACCGAACTCGTACAGTTTCTTTTCTCGCTTCCCAACCAATACAAATACAGGGAGGGATTCACTAAGTGGATCCTTCGGAAGGCCTATCATAAACGCATAACCGAAGCAGTCGCCTGGCGGAAGGGGAAAACGGGCTTCGAGCCACCGCAGCTCGACTGGATGCTTGACGCGCGCGTGACGATGGAGGTCAGAAAGGGACAGGAACGGCTCGTGGAGGCCGGCATGCTCTCAGCCTCCGTCCTGAAGCGAGCAGTAGTGCCCAGCGCTTCCTATGCAACCGACAGCCGCGACTGGCGGCATTGGATTGCATCGCTCTTCCTCTGAGGGCCGCTTTTCCCCATCTTTGCCATACAATACCCCAACCCATGAGACCCGACACCCTCTGCATCCATGCAGGCTCGCACCCCGACCCGTCCACCGGCGCCATCATGACGCCCATCTACCAGACCTCGACGTACGTGCAGGAGGCACCCGGCGTCAACAAGGGCTTCGAATACGCCCGCTCGCAGAACCCCACGCGCCAGGCCCTCGAGGAAGCCTATGCACTGCTCGAGAAGGGGCGTTTCGGGCTGGCCTTCGGCTCGGGTGTGGCGGCCACTGACGCTGTCCTGCGCCTGCTGGCCCCGGGCGACGAGGTCGTCTGTGGCAACGACATGTACGGCGGAACCTACCGCCTCTTCACCAAGGTACATGAGCGCTTCGGCATTCGCTTCCGCTACGTCGACATGCGCGACACCACAGACATCGAAGCGGCCATGTCCGACCTCACCCGACTCGTCTGGGTCGAGACGCCTACCAACCCCCTCATGAACATCACCGACATCGCTGCCGTGGCATCCATCGGCCATCGCCACGGCGCTATCGTAGTCGTCGACAATACCTTCGCATCGCCCTACCTCCAGAACCCCCTCACGCTAGGTGCCGACATCGTCATGCACTCCGCCACGAAATACCTCGGTGGGCACAGCGACGTCATCCAGGGCGCACTCATGATGAATGACGCCGACCTGCGTGAACGACTCTACTTCATCCAGAAAAGCTGCGGCGCCGTGCCCGGGCCTATGGACTGCTTCCTGGTCCTCCGCGGCATCAAGACACTCCACGTCCGCATGCAGCGCCACTGCGAGAACGGCCGCGCCGTCGCCCACTGGCTGCGCGATAACCCCAGGGTAGCGCGCGTCCACTGGCCAGGCTTCCTCGACCATCCCAACCACGACATCGCCCGGGCGCAGATGCGCGACTTCGGCGGCATGATCAGTTTCGAACTCCGCGATCCTGAGACCGCCGCCGCCCTCAAAGTGCTCTCTTCCACCCATGTCTTCGCCCTCGCAGAAAGCCTCGGCGGCGTCGAGTCACTCATCAACCACCCGGCCACCATGACACACGCCTCCATCCCGAGGGAGGAACGCATCCGAAACGGTCTCGGTGACGGACTCATCCGGCTCAGCGTCGGGATAGAGGACGTACAGGACCTCATCGAGGACCTGGCCCAGGCCATCCGATGACACACGGGCCGATCCCGCGACGGAAGATCGGGAACCGCACGGATGACTTATATTTATTCCCATGCGAACGAAATCGTCTCATATGAACAGACGCCAAACGCCGAGCCGCCACCGACAGACTTGGGCATCGTCCTTGCTGCTGCTGCTCTCCCTGGCATGCGCGGCGCAAACGAACGACCTCATGCCCGTCCCGCAAAAACTCTCCTGGAACGGAGAACGGCACCGACTCGACAACCGCTTCGTCATCGCCATCTCGGGAAACCCAGACGCACGCATATACTCCGAAGCCGGGCGCTTCATCCAACGCCTTGCCGAACGCACCGGCATCTTCTTCAAGACCTGGAACGTCACGCCCTCCGACAGGCCGCAGAACCCGGGTCTGCGCATCCGGACGGAGAGCAAGGGCGTCGTGCAACAGGGCATGGACGAGTCCTATCGCCTCGAAGTGCGCAGCGGTCAGGTGAGCCTCGATGCCGCCACCGACATCGGCGCGATCCGAGGACTTGAGACGATCCTACAGCTCATCGCCTCCGATGAAAAGGGTTATTATCTCCGAGGCTGCCATATCGAGGACAGACCCCGCTTCCCCTGGCGCGGACTCCTCATCTCCCAGCCCTACCACTTCATGCCCATCGATGTCGTCAAGCGCACGCTTGACGCCATGGCACTCGTCAAGATGAACGTGCTGCACTTCTACATCAGCGACGACCAAGGCTATACCATCGAATCGAAAGCCTATCCCAAGCTGCATGAAAAGGCCTCGGGAGGGCCCTTCTTCACCCATGACCAGGTGCGCGAGATCATCGCCTACGCTGCACAGCGAGGTATCCGCATCGTGCCCGAATTGGACCTTCCCGGACATTGCACCGCTATCCTCGCCGCCTACCCCGAACTGGCATCGGTGAAGCGCGACTACGTCCTCCAGGACCACTGGGGCGTCTTCGACCCCACGATGGACCCGACCCGCGAAGAGGTCTATCTCTTCCTCGACACCCTCCTGACCGAAGTGGCCTCCCTCTTCCCCGACGAGTACTTCCACATAGGTGGCGACGAGAACACGGGACGCGACTGGAAACGCAACGACTCCATCCAGCGGTTCATGAAGGCCAAGGGACTCAGGTCGACCGTCGCTCTGCAGAACCACTTCAACCGCCGCGTGCAGGCCATCCTCGCCAAGTCGGGCAAGAAGACCATCGGATGGGACGAAGTGCTCATGCAGGAGATCGACGACAGCACCGCCAAGGCCCGCTTCCATGCGGGCGACTTCGCCTCGCTCGTGCTCACCGACGTGCCAAAGGACATGGTCATCCAGTCATGGCGGGGCATGGAAGCCCTCCTCTCCTCCGCCAAGAATGGCTACCGCAGTATCCTTTCCAAAGGGTTTTACATCGACCTCATGCAGTCGACAGCCTACCATTATCTCAACGACCCCATCCCCTTCCGCAACGATGTCATCATCCCCGATAGCGAGGCCAACTTTAACCGCTTCGAGTCGGAGATCATGAGAAAGGTCAAATCCGGCGAGAAGCTGCTGGGGCCCGCGGAGGAGGCACTCATCCTTGGAGGCGAAGCGACGATGTGGACGGAGCACGTCACGCCCGAGACCTTCGACTCGCGCGTCTGGCCGCGCACCGCAGCCATCGCCGAGCGGCTCTGGTCGCCTGCAGACGTACGCGACGTGGCCGACATGTACCGCCGCCTCGACATCGTGTCGATCTACCTCGAGTCGGTCGGTTCCACGCATGTGAAGAATGCAGGCATGATGCTGCGGCGCATCGCCGGCACTTCCGACATCGGGCCATTGCAGGAACTCGTTGGATACCTGGAGCCCCTCAAGGGGTACCGGCGGAACGCGGCCGACAACTTCACCAAGTACGCCCCATACACCCAGCTGGTGGACGTTGCCGTGGCCGACCCGAAGCCCCTGCGCAGCTTCGCCGCCACCGTCGACGCCTTCCTGCGGCAGCCCGCGCCGGGCCGGGCCAACGCCATTCGGACAACCCTCCAACGATGGCAACAGCTCTCCTCAGAGGTGGACCGCCTTGGGGCAGGCAACCCCTCGCTAGCGCCGGCCAGGGCACATGCGGCATCGCTCGCCGAGATCGCATCCTACCTGCTCGCCCACACGGGCTGGCACAAGGGCGACCGGGGGCTGTCGGCCCCTGAACGCAAGGCACTCTCTGACCTGCTCCTCGAAGCCGGCAAACAAAAGGGGTACTGCACCCTGGGCGTGGTAGAGCCCCTGCGGCAACTGGCCCGGTAAGGTGGAAGAGGATACCGAGGGTACGACTGCGCCTGGCCTCCGGATATCGTCAATAAGAGATCTGACACAGGGTCCGCTGCAGGGATCCGTTGCGGACCTGCCTGAATGAAAGCTTTACATGACCTCCACGCCTCCCCTCTGCTCAGCGTCAGGATCTGTCGGCCCGCGACAGGGACCTCGCCACCACGTCTTCCAAGCGCCGCCACTGGGCACTGTATGCACCACCCTCATCGAATAGCGGCAGGAACCACTCTGACAGGCACCCCTCCTCGCGCTCCCGCATCTGGAATACGGGCCTGCGCTTGGTTCCACCATCCCGCCGACCCATGGAACGCTCCCGGTCGGAAAGCGCCGTCCAGAGTTCCCATTCCGAGGCAGGCATCGAAGCGCCCAGGATCAGCAACGGTCCGTGAAGGGCATCATACCAGGTCGATGCATCGTCCGGATTTCCCTCCCGACGCCCGCGATGCCGCCGCAAGTTCTCAATGAGCCCCGCACGGCGTTGATACCCATCCAGCCCCAGACACATCCCCTCGGGCCGGGCGACACACCCGTGCAGATGCCAGATGCGAATCACACCCCCGCCCGGAAAGCTGACCACCCGATAACGTAAGGACTCCTTGTCGAAGCCCATCCGCCCCTCGAAACCCGGCGGCAGCCGCCATCCAGAGACCTTCGCCCCCATATGCGTCCGGCAATAGCCCTCCACCCATTGGTCGATGTTCAGGAGGATCAGATCGGAAACCCAGGCAGGATTGAAGAGAAAATCCGGTCCACCAAGCGCCTTGCCGCGCAGGCTGCGTGCCGTTTCCCACTCCAGATGGTTCCGCACCTCCTTCCGGAAGGCAAGGTTCCTGTCCGGCAATCCACCGGCACGCGCACCGGCGAGGAGATGATGCTCGACGGCCAGTGCAGGACTTTCCCCGGCAGGTGGCTGGCCAGTGACCTGGGACAGCATGAACCTCCATGAGGCAAGAATGTTATACCGCGGGGAGAATTCGGCATGGAGGCCCGCTCCAAGGATACATGTGAACCGCTCCCTCCCATCCCGAAGCAGGTTGCGCAGGTATAGTTCGAAGTGCATGTGACAACCCGCAGGGTATTTCTGGACAGCCTGGACTCCCATCCGAGCCCAGTTCTTGCATTTAACAAGGCGAGACATGTGCGGATGTATTGTCAAATTGTCAAATTTCTATCTATTCGACAACAATTTTTATGTTCAATTGCGATGTGAGTGATTCGAAGGAACACATTGGATTGAGGATAAAAAGAATGAGGGCCTTCCGGGGGATGACGCAGGACAGCCTGGCCCGGGCCCTGGGGAAGAGCCGGTCGCTCGTATCCTTCCTGGAGCGTACGGGCAGTGTGAATCCGTACACGCTGCACGAAATCTGCTCCATCCTGCGGACGAGCCCGGAGGAACTCGAGCCCGGCGTCGGGACCTTGCAGGAGGAGCCGCCGCCTGACTACCGGCTGCTCGCCGCCAAAGACGAACTCATCGAACAGCTACGGGAGGAGAACCGATTCCTACGCGAAACGATACACCAACAGTGGAACCTGTTCCGGACGCTGGAGAAAGGGGCCTGACCCTGCCTCCAAGCCCGGAACCCCAAAGAGGGTGTCCCCCGGTCAGCCGGCCACTCGGCTGTCAAATAACCGTTCACGGGATTGG
>RGVM01000880.1 GCA_010027295.1 Chitinophagia bacterium | reverse complement strand
GTGCGCGACCTGTCATGGGAGGCGATCTCGAAGTTGACGACAACGGGCAAGGACGGGAAGCCATACCCCGTACCCTTGTTCTCGGATGTCTTGAAAGCCTGCAAGGACAGGGTCAACATCTACCTTGACTTCAAGGATGCAGACGTGGCTGCGGCCTACAAGCTGATCCAGTCGCATGGCATGGAGCGGCAGGTGATGGTATATCTCAACTCGATCCCCCAGTATCTCGCATGGCGGAAGACGGCCCCGCTCATGCCGCTCATGACGAGCCTTCCCGGCTCGGTATCCACCCGGGAGGATCTGGCCACGGTGCTCGACAGGATGTCGCTGGAGGGACTGGACAATGTCAGGGATACCGCCATGCTCAGGGCCGTGATGTCGTCCGGCATCCATGTCTGGCTGGATGTGCAGAGTCCGGATGAAGGCCCAGCAAAATGGAAGCCCATCCTCGACCTGGGTGTTCAGGGACTGCAGACGGACCACCCGGATGCATTGATACGATATCTGGACAAGCACAAGCTCCGCGGAGGCGCCACCGTCTTTCCCGTCACCTTTCAGAAGCCTGCCGAGCCGGGCTATCGAAAGATGCTCAATGTCGCCTATGCGAAGGACAGCGATGAGCAGGTGATGGATGTCTACTTCCCGAAGGAATACGCCAACGCGAAGGTCATCCTATACATGCACGGCGGGTCCTGGGTCTCGGGCGACAAGGGGGAGTTCCCCTCGAGCCTCATCGAAGCGCTGGCCGGCAAGCGAAACTATATCGTCGTATCGATGAACTACCGTCTGATCAAAGACGGTAGGAACCGCTTCCCTTCGCAGATGGAGGATGTGTCCAAGGCGATGGCCTTCCTCACGCTAGCCGCTCGCAGGTACCAGTTCAATCCGGATGCATTCGCGCTGATGGGTGGGAGTGCCGGCGGTCAGATGGCGATGCTGTATGCCTATGGTTACGACAAGCGGAAGCAGGTGAAGGCCGTGGTCGACCTCTGGGGTCCTACCGACTTCACCGACACCGCTGTCCGCAGGCCCGGCTCCGAGCAGGAGCGGA
>RGVM01000879.1 GCA_010027295.1 Chitinophagia bacterium | reverse complement strand
TAGTCCCGTCGGGGGTGGAGGTCCAGGACGCTGATCTCGCGACCCTCGAGCACGCTGTCAATGATTTTGGGGATGAGGAAGTGGGGGGGCTGCCCGGGGCCATAGACGTTGAAGGGCCGCACCACCACGGAAGGCACCTGCAGGTAGCGGGCGTAGAAGGCACAGGCCTGTTCGGCGATGTATTTTGAAAACGCGTAGGGGTTGTTGGGCTTGGGCTCCTCCGATTCGGGCGTAGGCGTCTGGTCGGGGATACCGTAGAGGTAGGCGCTTACGTACACCAACGAAGCGCCCTGGCGGCGACAGGCTTCCAGCACCCGCATAGTGCCCAGGGCATTGGCCTCGAAGAAGGCATCCGGCTGCTTCCAACTGTCGGGCACGAAAGTGCTGGCAGCCAGATGGATGATCTGGTCGAAGCCCTCGTATGCGTCCAGGGTGCCTGGGGCGCTGATATCCCCGTGTTCTCGTCCGAGGGCTAATACCTCGTGCCCTTGGGCCAGCAGGGCCTGGTGCAGGGGGCGTCCGATAAATCCGAAAGCGCCGGTGAGGAGTAGCTTACTCATGGATAAACTGGCTTTTCATGGAGTCGAACTCCTCTATGGCACGGGCGTAGTCGTCGGGGCGGCCGATATCGAGCCAATAGCCCTCGTGTTCGACCACGTTGATTTTCTCGCCCGCCTTGAGGAGGTCGAGTACGAGGTGGTCGAAGCCATACAAGGTATCTTCCGGGATAAAATCCAGGGCGCGGCGGCTGAGCACATAGACGCCCATGCTCACCTCGAAGGGGATTTTGGGTTTTTCCCGGAACCCTTCGAGGAAGCGGTCGGCGCCGATTTCCAGGACGCCGTAGTCAATTTCCTGCACCCGTTTGTGGGAAGAGATGGTGAGTACTGCGCCGGATTGGATGTGTTTTTCCATCAGTCCGGCGTACGACAGATCGGTCAGGATATCGCCGTTCATGACCAGGAAATGCTCGGGCAGGTCGGGGATGAGCTTCAGGGGCCCCATGGTGCCCAGGGCTTTGGTTTCCAGTGAAAAATCAATAGCGGCCTTC
>RGVM01000878.1 GCA_010027295.1 Chitinophagia bacterium | reverse complement strand
CCGTGTCGAAGGCGAGGATGGGGTCACGGGGTTCGATGACGATGGGGTAGTCGACCGTGGTGACGAGTGTCGGCCTGGAGGGGTTGGCGGTGATGTCGTACACGTGCATCTTCGTGGCCGAGCCGATATAGAGCCGGCCCTTGTCGTGGAAGATGGTCTGGATCCGGCTGCCTAGCGCCGTCTCGTCGGTGAGTTGGAGGCGGGCCGGGTCGGATGCGTTGACGGTGCGCAGGTGGCTGTCATCGACCGCGTACAGGTGGTTGCCGACGGCGATGACGCGCGAAAGGGAGCCGTTGCGGCCCTCACCGCCGCCGCCGGAGAAGACTTCGGCGCTTTTCTCGCAGGAGAGGAAGGCGGATGCTGCTGCCAGCAGCAGGGGCAGGATGGCGTATCGGGAGTAGGGGATGTGCATACGGGTGTGTTCGGGCAGGTTTGCGGGATCAGTTGATGCGCTGGCAGGCGGGGTCTTGGAGACTGGCCTTCTCCCATCGGAGGATGATGCCGCGGGCGGGGTTCGGGCATTCGAAATAGTCGCCGTTGACCGCGTCGGGGGGTACCGAGGCGGCCTCCTGGATGGAGCGGAAGACATTCTCCAGCCGGCTGACGACGGTGGCAGCGGTAGGTTGGGAGATGTCGATCGTCACCAGGTCGGCCCCATTGTTGGCCACCAGGTAGCCGCGCTGCCAGGATACTTCGTAGCAGCCGGGGATCTCGAGGAAACGTTCCTTCACGGGGTTGGCGGGGCTGGCGTAGCTCACCACGTGGATGCCGGCCCCTCGCTCCACCATGAAGACGCGCCCGGCGGCGTAGGCGATCTTGCCGGCCGAGAGGATCGGCCGGGGAGGGGTGGAGCGGATGGTGCGGTACTCGGCCGTCGTGGCGTAGACGGGCTTCCAGCCCTCGACGGGGCCGACGCCCGCTGGCTTGTCGCAGCCAGCGAGGGCTGTCAGGAGGAGGAAGGGGAGGAGGGAACGCATGACCAAAAATACAAGATATGTGACGTACGAGAGGGAGGGGAGGTTCGAGTGCGGTCGGACTTGCCCTTCCCGGG
>RGVM01000877.1 GCA_010027295.1 Chitinophagia bacterium | reverse complement strand
GCCCAGCAACTGGTCGTACCGGCCCCCGAGGTCCCGGAAATAGACAAGCACGGTGTATTGGTTTTCCGTCTCCCAGTTGTTATGCTCGGTGAGGTCGGTCTCGAAGGGGGCTCGGGGGTTCCGTTCGTTTCGAAGGGCGTAACAATAGTCGTAATAGCCCTGCTTGAGCCGTATTTCGGTCGAATAGACACCGGTCGAAGGATCGAAGGTCAGCCGGCTACCCTCATTGGCGCCGTAACCCGTCATCTCTCCGATGATATAAAGTTCCTTACCGGGATAGGGCGCCCCCCCAGGAGGCCGGAAGCGGAAATGCACTTTGGCATACTCGGCATTCCAGAAGGGATTGACGGCCTCGACGGTCTCGTTCACCGACATGCCGTTCAGGTCCTTATAATATATGTATCGATTCGCCGGCCGGGGGCCCTCCTCCTGGACGAATACGGTGAAACTGCTGTCCGTGTTCCGCTGGAAGCTGACCCTGTCACCCAGAAGCCGGAAACTGCGAAGGTTCACCCATCGCCATTCCTTCATGGCGGGCATGACCATTTCAGCTTCGTTATTGTATTCCAGCAGTCCGCCAAGGCGGACGAAAGTGGGCTGGTCGAGCCGAAGTCGATTGTCCCATCGCATATTCTGAAGGATTTGGACCTTCACCTGCTGCTGCGGATACCGGATGTCGATGCCTTTACCGCTCAGCGTCACCTGCAGCCGGTGGTGCGTGAGGAACTGATTGCTGTTGAAGGGCTGACGAATCTGCACCCCCAGCTCCATGCGCTCGTCCAGCACGAGGAACCGCCGGGTGAAGGCGAGCTGGGATGTGTCGCCGTTGAGGAAGACCTTCAGGAGGTAGTTGCCCGACTTGGTAGGTGTGCAGTTCCTGTCGGGGATGACCGCATCATAATGGACATACCTCGTCAGGGAGATGGATGAATTGCGATAGGTTCCAATCCTCACCTGGGAATAGCCCCTGACATAGTCGAAATAGCTGAGGGGTGCCGGAGTCCAGTCGGCGTTGCACAATTCTAGGGTGTAGAAATAGTTCCTGACATCG
>RGVM01000876.1 GCA_010027295.1 Chitinophagia bacterium | reverse complement strand
CTCCTTGCCCGGGCGAACCTCCACGTCCAGGACCATGCGCGTGCCGCGGTGGACGAGGGCATGCAAGGCATGGGAGGGCCGGCCGGGCTTGTGGGGGTTGTAGCGGACCTCCGCGCCCTCCTGATGGCCGTAGATGGGCTTGATGGTCGCGTCGATTTCCAGGACCCAGTCCGCGGACAGGGCGGGCTCCCAGCTTCGGCGCAGGGCCTGGAGCATCCAGCGCGCGCAGGCCTCGGGGTCAGCATGGGCGAAGGCCCTTCGGACGCTGTCCTCGCTGCAGACCTTGGTCATGCCCAGGCCGATGGGGTTGACGGAGTCGGCGCGCAGGGCGGTGATGTGGGCGTAACGCCTGTTGCCGGCGAGGAAGGCGAGGAGGTAGGTGCCGAGGATGTTGACGACCTCGGGGGCGTTGGCGCTGGAGTAGGCCAGGGGGCAGGAGCGGACCCAGTCGGAGAAGACCCCGCCGGAGGCGAGGAACTGGGCAAAGAAGACGAGGTGCCCCAGGGGAGTGACCTGGGCCTGGGGGTCCCACTCGACGTGGAACTGACGTCCAAGGGTCTCGACGACGACCGGGTTCTGGGGCGAACCGGGCAAGGGTTTGGAGGCTGGCTCGACCTCACCTTGTGGGTGAGGTGACGACAGGGGTGCCAAAGTGCTCACAACCCCCATTCGGGACGGGGTTTTTCTCGCGTAGGCAAGCTCTTCAACTGCCGTTTTTAGGCTGAATCGTTCCGGCCAAGCCCTGAAAGGGCGGCCCAAACCATGGTTCATGGAGACATTCAAAAGGAGCGTCGAGCCGCCGGGCCGACGGCATCGCGGCCCATGCGGAACCCAAAACCCCCGCGTCTCCGCGTCTCCGCGCGAGATTCCTCCCCCAGCCCATTTGCGTCGCTGTAGGCCGCGTGCCCTCACGCGGCGGCAAGGATGTCGCATCCCCGTGCGCCGGGTGAGGGCACCCGGCCTACAAGCCTGGAAGGCCCATCCCAACAGGACGCTTTCCATTTCATGAGGCAGAGCCGCCCGCAGAGTTGCGGAGACATGAGGAAAAACC
>RGVM01000875.1 GCA_010027295.1 Chitinophagia bacterium | reverse complement strand
ACGCCCCATATCGACCGGCTGGCGCGCAACGGCCTCAGCCACTCCAACGCCCACGCCACAGCATCCACCTGCACGCCCTCCCGCTACTCGCTGCTGACGGGCGAGTACGCCTGGCGGCGGAAGGGCACCGGCATCGCAAGGGGCGACGCCTCGATGATCATCCCCGTCGGCAGCGAGACACTGCCGAAGATGCTGCGCAGGGCCGGCTACCGCACCGGCGTGGTGGGCAAGTGGCACCTGGGACTGGGAGGTCCGGAGGGACCCGACTGGAACGGCAAGGTCGCCCCGGGACCCAACGAGCTGGGCTTCGACTACAGCTATATCATGGCCGCCACGGGCGACCGTGTGCCCTGCGTCTACCTCGAGGACGGCAGGGTGCAGAACCTCTCCAGGGAAGACCCCATCCGGGTCGACTACGAACGAAATATCGGCAGCGAGCCCACGGCCATCAGCCATCCACAGCTGCTGAAACTGCCCTGGACGCACGGACACAATAACAGCATCGTCAACGGCACCGGCAGGATCGGCTTCATGTCGGGTGGGCGCTCCGCTCTCTGGCGCGACGAGGACATGGCCGACAGCTTCACATCGCACGCGTTGCGCTTCATCGACAGGGCCGATGCCCGGCCCTTCTTCCTCTACTTCGCCACACACGACATCCACGTGCCCCGCCTGCCGCACGAACGCTTCCTGGGCAAATCGGGGTTCGGTCCCCGCGGTGACGCGCTGCTCGAACTCGACGACTGCATCGGTAGGATTCTGAGTCGTCTCGAGGCGCTCGGGCGGTTGGACAACACCCTGATCGTCTTCACCAGCGACAACGGTCCCGTACTGGACGATGGATATATCGATCAGGCCGTCGAGAAACTTGGCGAGCATCGTCCCTGGGGCATCTACCGCGGCGGCAAGTACAGCGCCTTCGAGGCGGGTACGCGCGTGCCCATGATTGTACATTGGCCGGGACGGGTGCGCAAGGGTATGACGGATGCGCTCTTCTCGCATGTCGACATGCTTGCCAGCCTGGCATCGCTCCTCGGGCAGTCCTTCGACAAGGCATCCGCTCGC
>RGVM01000874.1 GCA_010027295.1 Chitinophagia bacterium | reverse complement strand
GTATTCGAAGTCGCGCATGAAGGCATAGACACGCTCCGGTATCGAGCCGAAGTAGTGGTCCTCCATCTGCTGCCCTTTGGCCGGTGTGTGGCCGAACACGGTGCGGCCCGTCATCACCAGGTCGGGGCGTGCGTTGGCCAGGCCCTCGTCGACGACGAAATACTCCTGCTCCCATCCCAGCGTCGCCGTGACCTTGCCCACGTTCCGGTCGAAATAGTGGCAGACGTCCACCGCTGCGCGGTTGAGCGCCTCGATCGACTTCAGCAGCGGCGCCTTGTAGTCGAGCGACTCGCCCGTGTAGGAGACGAAGATCGTCGGGACACAGAGCGTCATGCCCTGGCCGATGTGCATGATGAAGGCGGGAGAGGTCGGGTCCCAGGCTGTGTAGCCTCGGGCCTCGAAAGTGGCGCGAAGGCCGCCGCTCGGGAAGGAGGAAGCGTCGGGTTCCTGTTGCACCAGCGCATCACCGTCGAACTGCTCGAGCGGGGTGCCGTCTCCCTTGAGCGTGAAGAACGAGTCATGCTTCTCGGCCGAAGTGCCGGTCAGTGGCTGAAACCAGTGGGTATAGTGCGTGACCCCCTTCGACTCGGCCCACTGCCGCATGCCGGCGGCAATCTGGGCCGCCATCGTGCGGTCGATCTTGTGTCCGGACTTGATGGAGGCTACTAGGCTTTTGTAGGCCTCATCACTCAGGAAGTCGCGCGCCGTCTTCATGGTGAAGACGTTTTCTCCGAAGATGGCCGTCACCTTGCCAACGCCGTCCACGCTGTAGGCATGGTCGCCCGAGGTCAGATTGTCGATGGCCTTGAAACGTAAAGATTGCATGTCGTTTGTTTTATGGTGTAAAAGTCCTGAATATCGATGAAAAACCATAGCAAAGGGCAAAAATGGGGATAAAATATTGTCAGCTAGCCGATTTGTTGCTCATAAAATGTCGACCAATCATAAAAGCACATATTTCGCTGGCTTTCGAAAAAACATATGAAAAATCATAATAAGATGATCATATTCCTATTATCATGCTACGGCGCGCTTTACACAACCCTTGGAGGGTACCCCCACCCTTGGAGG
>RGVM01000873.1 GCA_010027295.1 Chitinophagia bacterium | reverse complement strand
TCCATCACCATCCGTTCGAGACTGCGCCCGAACTCATCCCCTGCCGACTCCTTCTTCATCCCTGAAAAGCCTCCCAGCACCAGCCCCCTCAGATGCTTGAACTTACCAGCCCGCAGCAGGTTGGTGAGCATGCGGTCGATACTGTAGGGATACTCTCCCACATCCTCGAGGAACAGGATACATCCTTTTGTGTCGATCTCGGAAGCTGTGCCCATGCAAGTGTGGATGACCGACAGGTTGCCGCCGACGAGCGCTCCCGTACCGAGGCCGTTGCGGTCGGAGGGATGGGGTGGACAGGCGAGAGGTACGGGCTCGCCGACAAGGGCGGAACGGATGGAGAGTATGGTGTCTTTCACGAGGGGATCTGCTGAAGACCAATTGCCCGGGAAGCTGTTGCACATCTTGGAGTGGATGGAGGCGAGCCGCAGGTTCGTCCAAAGGTGCAGATGCAGGGCCGTGATATCACTGAATCCGATGACCCACTTGGGATCGCGTCGCAGCAGGCGTAGGTTAAGCCTGTCGAGGATGCGCGTGACGCCGTATCCTCCCCTGACACAGAGAATGGCTCGCACGGAAGGATCGTCGATCATCCGCTGGAGGTCGGCCGCCCGCTCTTCATCGCTGCCTCCAAGACTTCCGTCGCGGCGTCCCAGCGTCTCGCCGTACCTCAGCCCAAAGCCCCAGGAGCGGATGATAGCCGCCGCAGGCTGCACCTCATCCAGGTGGATATATCCGGCCGGTGACGTCAAGCCGATGACATCCCCCTCCTGCAATGGCGGTGGCCGGAGTACCCGACCCGCATCCCCCATCGCCCAGGCGGGTGCCACCGGAAGCATGCCCCCGGTGAGTATGCCCATGGTCCTGAGGAACCCCGCCCTGTCCATACCCGCAAGATAGCGAACGCGGACCTCCGTTGGTGGATGCCCACCCTCCAAGGGTGGGGGGACCCTCCAAGGGTCATGCCAATAAGAGCTGTCGGGAAACGTCTCCCTGTTTTGAGAACTCCCCCCAGTTCTCAAAACCCCGGTATGTCCCGAGAACCGGGGGGAGTTCTGAGGACATACCCGCATCT
>RGVM01000872.1 GCA_010027295.1 Chitinophagia bacterium | reverse complement strand
TCGCAAGGCACGGGCGCGGACGCTGGGTGACAGGCCCGGATATGGGCGCACTGCTGGCAGCCGCCGGCATCCGTCCTGACCCCTTCACGGCGGCGGGCTACAGCAGCGTCTCGCGCCTCATCGGAGCCCGGCGGGTGAGTTTCGTCGTCAACCCCTCCGATACGATGGCCGACCGATGGGTGCGTCTGCCACCGGGTCATGCCAGGGCCCTGCACGCCTTCGACCCTATGACGGGCGATATCACAGTGCCGGCTACCCGAAGACAATCGGATGGGTCGCTGCTCGTACGCCTACAGCTCAGGCCCTGGTCCTCGCTGCTGCTGCAGACGGTCGATCGGGCCACCGCGCCGCCTCATTCCTACGAGCTCGTCGGGACCGGCATCCCCCTGCACGACGGCTGGTCGCTCAAGTTCGAGGAAGGTGGCCCCTTCATCCCGAAGTGGGACTTCATCGGGGCACCCGCCTTCTGGCAGGATCTACTGCCTGAGCCGGCAAACGCCGCTTACTCCGGCTCAGGCATCTATTCGCTGGAGTGGTGGGTCGACGTGCATCAGGACGCCGTCTGGACGCTCGACCTCGGCCGGCTGTCGGCCACCGCGGAGGTGTTTCTCAACGGGAAGAGTCTCGGCAAGGCCATCGGACCCTCCTATCATGTGAGGATCCCCAAGGGAGCCCTTCGGCTGAAGAACCGGCTCGAGGTGGTCGTCTCGAACCGGATGGCAAACCGCATCGCGCATATGGACAGAGAGGGCATCCCCTGGAAGGTGTTCCACAATATCGACATGGCCGCCCGGCGGCCCGAGAACCGGAAGGCCGGCGTCTTCGACGCCTCCGCATGGAAGCCCGTCCCCTCGGGGCTCCTGGGACCCGTCGTGCTCATCCCGCACGAAGGCTACCGGCCGCGATGACAGGATGCCCTGCCGGAACGCCAAGCCCGACGCGCGCGCGGCGGACTGGCCTGTTTCCGTTCCTTCCAGACGATTTAGCGATTCAGAGCGGTACCCTCCCCCTGATTTTGAGAACCTACCCCGGTTCTGAGAACTCCCCCCAGTTCTGAGAACTCCCCCCGGTTTC
>RGVM01000871.1 GCA_010027295.1 Chitinophagia bacterium | reverse complement strand
CGCCGCGTGAGGGCACGCGGCATACAATCCATTCCCCAATCGCCGTTTTTAGGTCCAAACCTCCGGAAGGGGCATCGATTCACGACGTGGCGCGTGTGACTTCAGAACGTCCCAGCAGGGCGAGGGGAAGAGTGTGATCCGTGCATCCCGAAGTGGTGGGTAAAGGATCGCGGCCGGCCCGGCCGCAAGTCTTCCGACTCGCCGTCCAGTCCTTACGAACGGTTGTTCTGTGCCTCCTCCCTGTTTGCCACCCACAACTTCGGGATGCACCGGAGTGTGATGGACAGAGGAGACCGCGAACGAGGGCGTCTGTGTCCGGTGAATCGAGGCAACCCCACACGTCCTCGGTCTGCGGAGTCTATGATGTGATGACCCGTCGTTATCCTTCTTGGCCCTCGGCATTCTCGAAGTCGGGGGCCTTTTCGTTCCAGGGATTGACCGTGGGGACGTCAGGGAAGTCCTTGGTGTTCCTCGTCACCACAGTCAGGCCGTGCTCAAGGGCCACTGCGGCCATGACGGTGTCGGTGAATGCGCACAGGATGCCGGAACGCTTCCGGCTCGCCACCAGCTCGGCATACCGATTTGCGGTGGCACCGGTGAGCCGAGGCCCATCGTCGTCGTAGTAGTCGGCAATCAACTGCTCAACGTCATCCTGCAGGGAGTCGCGCTTCCTGCCTGCGGGCAGGGATAGGACCCCCGATCGTAGTTCGGCCACGGAAATCCAGCTCAGCACCACTTCCGCATCGTTCTTCTCCATCCAGCGGATGACCGCCGGACTCGGCTTGGCCTTGGTCAGCTCTGAGACCAGGTTGGTGTCGGCAAGGAATTTCACAGCGGAGGGATCCGGACGGGGGATGGGTCTCGTTCGGGCAGTTGAAAACCGTGGGCACGAATCCGAGCCATGTGCTCGAGGAAGGAACGCTTTCGCTTCTTGGCCACGGGCTTCATCCGGACCAGCTCGATCCGGTCCTCCGTAGCGACAACGATTCCCCAAGTATCACCCTGGGAGACAAGTTTGCCGAGATTCACCCGGCCCCGATGGTCTGGCTGGCAAATGAGCATCCCGTGGGTTTA
>RGVM01000088.1 GCA_010027295.1 Chitinophagia bacterium | reverse complement strand
TCGCGCGACAGGAAGTATGCGATGTAGATGCCGCCTCCGATGAGGTGGCGTATGCCCGACATCTGGAGGGCCGGCATTCCGGCAACGCCCCTGGCCGACACAAGCCAGGTGGTACCCCACATGACGCTCACCAGGCCCACCGCCATCAGGGCCTTGCTGCGTTCAGAATGCCTCCCCGGCTTGAAGGGCTGCAGCATCGCACTGGCCGATTCGAGCATATCCGCCCAGATGTTGCCGAACCGTTCCCTCATGGCATCTTGCTTCCGGGTTGGCTGGCGTCAGTGTCGGAAATGGCGCATGCCCGTAATGATGAGTGCGAGACCCTTTTCCTGGCAGAAGGCGACCGTGTCCTTGTCGCGGATGGAGCCGCCGGGCTGAATGAAGGCTGCGATGCCTGCCTCATGTGCCATGCGGACGCAGTCGTCGAAGGGGAAGAAGGCGTCGCTGGCGAGCACTGCGCCGTGCAGGTCGGCGTCGAACTGCCGGGCTTTTTCGAGGGCCTGTCTGAGGGCGTCGATGCGTGAGGTCTGACCGCAGCCCTTTCCGATGAGCCGTCCGTCCTTCACGATGGCGATGGCGTTTGACTTGAGGTGTTTGCAGACGATATTGGCGAAAGCGAGGTCGCTGCGTTCACCCTCCCACCGCGCGACGTCGCCGGTGTCGGCGTCCTGCTCCAGCACCCCGCCGAGAAGGGAGCGGTACTGCCGACCGGGCTTCAGCCTTGCCTTTTGGCGGAGCAGGATACGGTTCTTCTTGGCCGATAGGGTGGCTAGCGCCTCCTCCGTGTAGCCGGGGGCCACGAGCACTTCGAAGAATATCTCCGAGATCGCGTCGGCCGTTTCGGCATCCACGGGTCTATTGCATGCCAGCACGCCCCCGAAAGCGCTCTCAGGGTCTCCGGCCAGGGCTGCGTCCCAGGCTTGCCTGAGGTGGCTGCGCCGGGCTACGCCGCAGACGTTGGTGTGTTTGACGATTGCGAAGACGGCCTCCTCTTCAGCGTGCAGGTCTTCCATGAGCTGCAACAATGCCTCCGTATCGACCAGGTTGTTATAGGACAGCTCCTTTCCGTTGAGCTGTTCGAAGAGCGTGTCGAGGTCGCCGTGGAAGCGCCCCGACTGGTGCGGGTTCTCTCCGTAGCGGAGATGCCTGGAGCCGTTCATCGACTCCAGGAACCTGTCGCGACCGGCCGATCCGAAGTATTGGGAGATGGCCACGTCGTAATGGGCCACTACTGCAAAGGCCCTGGAGGCGAAGGCTCGTCGCTGGTCGAGGCTGGTGCGGCCATCCTGCTTCGACAGGCACTCTGTCACTTCCGCGTAGTCGGATCGCGAGGCCACAACGAGCAGATCAGCGTGGTTCTTGGCTGCTGCGCGGATCATGGAGGGGCCTCCGATGTCGATCTTCTCAATGATCGCCTTTTCGTCGGTTGTCGAGGCGACGGTCTCCTCGAAAGGGTAGAGGTCTACCACCACCATGTCGATGGCGGGTATCTCGTATTGGTGCATCTCGCGGACGTCCTGCTCCATGTCGCGACGACCGAGGATACCGCCGAATATGCGGGGGTGCAGGGTCTTCACGCGTCCGCCCAGGATCGAAGGGTAGCCGGTGACGTCTTCCACAGGGATGCAGGGCAGTCCCAGGCCCTCAATGAAGGCCTGGGTGCCCCCCGTGGAATATATGGTCACGCCCAGCCGGTGCAGTGTCCGTACGAGGGGTTCCAGCCCATCCTTGTAGAATACCGAGATGAGGGCTGATTGTATTTTCTTCTCCATGAAGGCATGAATTGGATGTGACCGTCGGGCCGTCTTCAGGCCCCCTCAACGCAGCGTCCGTACATAGGCGCCCGAGAGGGAGGTGGAATGGAAGCGCAAAGGTAGACCTGCGAAAGCCTCCTGCCATCTCCGAATTTTCCACAGGCTGTTGCTTCCGTCGGCCACCCAGTCGGAACATTCGACCGACCTCAGCCAAGGCCCTGGGTCTGTGCCTCTGCTTCTCGCGAGTACCACGCAGTCGGCCCGCCCGTGTCCGGGAGCTGCTGTCCCATCCTCCCCGGTCACCAGGAGTATGCTTCCTTTCCAGTCGATCCGAACTGCGCCTTTCGGCAGTCGCGAGGGCCGGGGTGTTTCCCGAAGCCGGTACGCGCGCGCGGCTGACCGGAGGGCCTTGCGCATCGAAGGTGACGGAGGTCCACCGCCCGACTTCGTGTATGCGTACGCGTTGTATCCTTCCACCAGAAGCAGAAGGCTTTCGTCACGCAGGTGCCATACGACGAATGCCCGCTGTTGAGACCCCTTCCTCCATTCCAGCGCATGCAGGGCGGTGGCCAACAGGACGAGTGCTGCAAGCGCCGTCCTCCAGCGGTTGTCGCCATATATCAGCCAGCAGGAGGCGGCGGCGATGGCGAGGAAGACGAGTGCTGTCTCCGAAGCGGAGAGGTGGATGCCCTCGAGGTGTCCTCCGGGCATGCGGTCCATGCGCCCGACATACCCGTTCATGAAGCGGATGCCCCATTCCGCGAGCCTTCCCAGCGGCATCGACAGTCCCGGCCATGGCGCTGTCAGGCACATGAGCAGTACGGTGAAGAGGATGCAGGTGGAGAGGGGTACAGCCACCATGTTCGTGAACAGGAACCAGGTAGGGAAGCTTCCAAAGCGGTAAAGGATGATCGGTGTCGTAAGTGTCTGTGCGGCCAGGCTCATGGCGATGCCGTCACGCAGGAGGCATCCGACGGGGTTCTCCAGGGGCAGCAGGCGGCAGAGTCTCCTGTGGTAGAGGAGAATCCCCGCGACGGCTGCATAGCTCAGTTGGAAGCCGAGGTCAAGGAGCCATTCAGGTCTGATGGCCAGGAGTAGGAATGCACTCGATGCAAGTGTGTTTATGGAGTCGCCCCTCCGCCCGATGAGTGTTTTGCCAATGCCGATGAGGGTGAACTGTGTCGCGCTGCGCACTATAGAGGGCCCTGCGCCCGCGAGGAGGGTGAAGACCCAGACTGCCGCTATCGGAGGAAGGATGCGCATCCCTTCCATCCGGCGGGGGATTGGCAGTTGTCCGAAGGCCCAGGCCAGAATGCCATAGAGCATTCCGATGTGCATACCCGAGATGGCGATGATGTGTACGACGCCTGTGTTGGTGTATATGTCGGCGACTGACTGGTCGAGGTCGACCCGGTAGCCGATGAGCAAGGCTTCTGCCAGTCCTGTCGCCTCCGGATGCCGGATACGCGTCCGGATCATGTCGAGGATGCTTTCCCGTAGCTTCATGAGCCGGTCACTGACCTGATGGAGGTCGCATTGGCCGACCTTCCGGTAGTCGGACTCGCGCAGATTGGTGGAAAGGGATACACCTTTTCCTACATAGTACCCCCGGGGGTCGAAGCCTCCGGGATTCGAGGGTCCTTGCAGGGCCCTGGGTGCTTTCCGGATCTGCAACCTGTCGCCTATGTGTAGCTGAGATTTCCCGGACCCAGTCGTCACATATGTCAGGCATCCCGGGGCCCTTTCCCATTTACCGTCTTGCCTTTGTGTCCAGGCCCTGGCCAGGAAAGAGATTCCTGTTGCAGTCCTTTCGGGAGGACTTTCCACTTCTAGAAGCCAACCGTTGGCTGTCTCGGGCGTTGGGTATCCGCCTCCACTTTGAAGGGCTTGGTTTCGGAGGCCTGAGAGGGCCATACCGCATCCGAGCATAAGGATCCATACGGTTGGTACCTCCAGCAACCGCAAGCGGCTCCAGACGGGCAGTCGTTCCAACAGCAGTAACAGGAACGCCCCCATGGTCAGCAACCCGAAGGCTGACCAGGCGAAGTCTGCCGCTGGCCCGGGTAGCGCAATGCCCACCAGAAAGGGTGGAAGAATCCTCAGGAAGGGGGAAGCCTTCATGGCATCCTTTTCCATGCCGATGCGCATGAACGAAGTTAGGTTCAGCGGGAGGGCCCTTCCAAAGGAAGATGCATGTATTTACACGGGATCGGCGCGGAAAAAAACATAATTTGGATGTCATGAGAACGCATTTGTTCGGGGCATGCCTTGTGGTCTGCCTGGCGTCCTGCAGTCCGGTCACTCGTCTGTATTTCGTCAGGCATGCAGAGAAGTCTTCCACGCCTGTCGGGGACCCCGACCTTTCGGAGGCTGGGCGGGAGCGGGCGGAGCTGCTCGCCATCATGCTTCGCGACAAGGACATCCGGGCCATACACGTGACCCAGACACGTCGGTCGCGTCAGACGGCAGAACCCCTTTCTGTACTCACGGGCGTGCCTTTGACGGCTTATTCCACCGACACCGTGCATCGTTTCCTCTTCCATTTGCTGGAGGCCAATCACAACGCCCTAGTGGTTGGTCATAGCAACACCCTTTTCGGGATGTTGCGTGAGATGGGCCTGAAGCCTTCGCGTGAGGTGATGGGCGACGGCGAGTACGACGGACTCTGGGTCGTCAGTCAGAAGGAGAAGGAGGGACGGGGCGGTTACCGGCTCTCGCTGCGGGAGCGGACCTATGGACTCAGGACACCGGCCCGGGCGGATAGTGTCCGAAAAGGCAGGGCCTCTGCCGCCAGCATCAGAAATCGAGTCCCATCGCGAAGTACCAGTGCGGCTTCCCGTTGAAGAAGCCTCCCATTGGCCAGCCTGCATCCAGTCGCAGGAAGTATCCCAGCAGGGTGCTCCTGACGCCGAAGCCGTAGCCTCCGATGAAGGGGCCTATGCCTCCAGTCTGGACCCTTACCTGTACGGGCTGTGTCCCGTAGATGTTGAAGGGCCGGGCCATCTTGTTGAACTTCCCGTTCCATGCCGTCCCCAGGTCGAGGAACTGAATCAGTTGGAAGTTGCGCAGGAACGCGTTGTTGATGGGTCTTGAGAACAGGGTGGTGAAGACGGGCAGCCGCAGTTCGGAGTTCATCACGATGGAGTTGTTCCCGTTAGCTGCGTTCTGCTGGTAGCCCCGCAGGTTGACGGCCAGGCTCTGGAAGGCGTAGGTGTTGTCAGGTGCCGGCTTGTTGGCGTTGTTGAATTTCGGGTTGATCCAGCCATCGACGCCCCCCAGGTAATAGATGAGTTTCTGGTTGCCCCAGGAAATGTCGGCTGCGCCGCGTACCGCCCAAATCAAGTTGCGGTAGATGGGAAGGTAGTAGCGAGCGTCGGCTCCGATGTTGATGGTATTTCGTCCCTCAGTCTGAGCGGACACGAGCCGACTGGCGATCTCGACATATGCCTTGTAGCGCAGGCCGTTCCAGATGTTCAGCGTGGGGTTTAGTGTGTTGTCGTGCACGTATTCGAGTCGTGTGAGGCCATACTTCAGGATGGAGTCGGGCACTCCCAGCGAGGGTGGGAAGTTGGCATCGGTCATGATGACGGCGCGGTCGTGCCTGTAGCCCAGTGTTGCACGGATGCTGCGAACCTCGTCCAGCGGATAGGTTAGGTTACCCTGGTAGAGGTTGGTGAAGAGCTTGTTGGAGAGGAATGCCTTGATGGGGTCTCTGACGGGGTTGTAGATCGGGAAGTCGTTCTGGGTCTGACGGAAGTAGGTAAGGCCCCAGTCGATGCGCTTGCGGAGGTTCTGGTAGGAGGCGAAATAGTCATTGTCGCGCAGGTTGGTAGCGGTGCGGAACCCGCCGATGATCCGCTGGTCCTCGAAGAGCTCGGAGATGCCCATGCGGATGATGCCGTTGAGGATGTTGGCGTTGGAGAGGTTGATGGGTCCGGAGCCGCCCGCGTAGGGCTGGAAGCGATTGACGAGCACGGCGTTGTTGAAGCCGGATACCACGTAATCGGAGGAGAAGCGCAGGCGGTAGTCGTACATACGGGCTGACTTGAGCAGGGGTTCCCTGGCTTTGGCTTCGGCGCCCTCCGTGAGGATGCGTACGACAGAGTCGGTGCCGGTGTCGAATTCCGACTGGAAGAGGTTCTTGGGCTTGACGGTGTCGGCGGCCTTTTTCTCCGGCTGACGGTGGAGGGTCGGGTCCGTCTTAGACCTTCTTTCCTCGGCCATGAGTTTTTTGACGTATTCGGTCGGACGGGCGGTGACATTGCGCCTTCTGAGGGCGTCCTCGTTGATGCGCAGTTTATAGAGGAATTTGAGGTCGCCTTCCTGACGCACTTCACTTACTAGGTTGTTGTCGCCGGCGCCGCGGCTTTCTAGCAGCCCGCTCTGGTAGTTGGTGATGGGGAAGACATAGGCGCTGTCGCTTGTGATGGAGACGTATCCGACAGAGTCGGGCTCTTTGAGATCCCATACGCGTAGCGCCGAGTCCAGCTCTCGCCTGGGTGGGTTTCGAAGGTATTCGTCTCCCACTTTGACAATGGTGTCAAGCCCTGCACGCTGAGTGGTGAAGAATCCGGCATATCGGTTGGAGATGCCGTTCTCGTCGCTCACGAAGGTGAAGTGGTTGGTGTTGTACTGGAGGGGGTAGCGAGCTTGTCCGTACTTCAGTTTCGAGAGCTGGGTTATCTGTTTGAACTCGCTGTCGTTCCAGTTGTCGACGAGGAAAATATTGAAGCGGTTGCGGGAGGGCAGGACGGTATCGCCCTTGGGTGCGTCGCCGGTGGGACGGTTGGAGGCGAAGATGATGCCGGTCTTGTTGGGAAAGGAGACGAATGAGGCGTCAACGTCGTCGTAGGGGTCGTTGGTGATCTGCTGGACCTTCTGCTCTTTTATCTTATACACAAAAATGTCAGACTGTCCGTTCTTGACCGCACTCAGCACGAGGGTATTGTTGTCGAGCATGAAGCGGGCATCCTGAATGAGTTGGAATTCCGAGGGCATTTCCTGACGGAAGGTCTTGACCCGGGCCACGGCGTCGTACAGGAACATGCGAATCTTGCCAGCTTCGCTGTAGACGACCAGCAGTCTGGATCCCTTAGGGTCCCATGCAAGAAGGGGATAGTTGGGGTTGACCTCGTTCTGGTTGTTGAGCACGCCCGCCTTGAGGAGGATCTTGCGCTTGTCGCTGAGGTCTTCGAGGATGACGCTGTACACGCCCTTGCGGAACTGCACCATTGCATAGTTGTTGTTGCGGGGTGCAGGGTTGGCCTGGAAGCGGTAGAAGTCGCGTCCGGGCTTGGTCTCCTCGACGGCGACCGCGGAGCCTCGGGGCTGGTTGCGGCGTCCGCGCAGATCGTTGTTGTAATATTCGCCCTGTTTTTCCATGAACTCACGGAGCAGTTCGCGGAACTTTTTCTTGGTGACCTTCAGGCTTGCGGCGTTGAGGCTCTTGTAGATGCGGGAGAGGTAGAGGAAGTAGGTGACGTTGTCCTTGCGGTAGTTATCCGCCACGTAGTTCCAGAAGGCATGCCCTGCAAGTTCCGGTTCACGGAATGCGAACTGGTAGAAATTGCGGTAGCGTCCGGAGAGCAGTGCCGACTTGAGTTTGTCATCGAGTGCCGGACTCCAGTTTTCGGCGGCGTAGGCCACGTATCCATCGGTGAGCCATTTGGGGAGGTCAAGCAGGGCCTGGTTGCCTGCGAACTCTCCCAGGTCGTCTCCGAACAGCAGGTTGTCCACCAGCACTCGTGCGATGCCCTCGCGTACCTGCCTGCGCAGGTCGTTGTGGTTGGCGGTATAGTGGACGACGAGCTTGTTGTTGACCAGCCTTGTGACGCCACCGGTGTTCTGCCAGTCGATCTCCATGCCGATGTTTGACTGCCGCATGTCGTCGAAGCTGTTGTAGACGACGATGTTGGCCCGGCGCTGCAGGCCGTACTCCACGAAGTCCTCCAGCTGGGGCAGTTCCTCCTCGGCGACCTGCGCAACGATGCGTCCCAGGTTCAGGCCTCCCTGGCTGAAATAGGCGTTGAAGTTTCGGGTCTGGTAGTACCTCCACTCGAACTTCTTATATTGGACCCTGTTCTTCCCATACTGCACCGTGTTGACCTGTGAGGAGGCCGCTAGGGGCAGGAGGAGGACAAGTAGGGCGCTGGTTCGGATAGACCTTGGCATACGTATGGATTGGGGCCGGATGGAGGTGTCTGCAAGGGTCCTTCCGGGATGGGTAAAGTTACTGATTAATGGGAGGACAATCATTTCGCACATGCTGCATCTTAACGTTTTCTTGTTCAGTCCGATAGGGGAGAATACCTATGTGGTCCACGATGATGATGGTGTCTGCGCCATCGTTGATCCGGGCTGCTATGCGCAGGAGGAGCGCGACTGTCTGGCGGACCATATTGCAACGAACCGTCTGAAGCCGGTGCAGCTACTCAACACGCACTGTCACCTCGACCATGTCTTCGGCAACCGCTTCGTGGCGGAGACCTGGGGACTCGAGCCGCATATCCATCCCCTGGAGCGGAAGGTCCTGGAGTTCGCGCCGGTGAGCGGTCTGATGTGGAACCTCCCTTTCGACGCCTACCAGGGACCAGTCCGGGAGTTAGTGCCGGGACAGCCCGTCCGTATCGGTACAGAGTTGCTGGACGTCCTCTTCCTTCCTGGGCATTCCCCCGGCAGCGTGGGCTTTTATCATGCGGGTCAGGGTTTCATCCTGTCTGGAGATGTCCTTTTCCGCGAAGGGGTTGGGCGTACAGATCTGCCCGGCGGAGATTTTGGGGTGTTGTCCCGGAGCATACGG
>RGVM01000870.1 GCA_010027295.1 Chitinophagia bacterium | reverse complement strand
GCCCTGCTGGATGAGGGCCTTGTCGTAGAAGATCAGGTCGCTCCACCCGTTCATCTTGACCGTTCGATTGGAGTAGATGGAGAGGGCCCGCTCGAAATGCGTCCGCGCCATGTTGGCGTCGTTGTAGAATTTCCCGAACCAGTAGTAGGATACGAAACGGTTGTTCTTGCCAACATACAGATAGTCGTCACCGAAGGATGCGGTGGCAACGGGTCCCGACACCAGGTATGGGAACATGCCCGTCTTGCGCATGCCGTTGAGGGCGGTCAGTCCGAAGGTGGCGCCGAGGTTCCGCTTCATGGATTCAAGGGCGAGGAAGGTGTTCTGCAGCCCGTAGGACCAGTACGAGAGGCCCTCCTCGCTCGCCCCGTCGGGCTCGAACGACTGCATGTATTTGAGCATGCCGTTCACGGCCACTGCGATGACGCTGGAATTAAAGGCCGAGTCCATCTCCATGGTGGCGAGGGAGGCAATAACGAGCCCACCATGACAGATGCCGTTCCAGTTGTCGTTGCTCTCGTACCATTTCCATGCACCTGTGGAGGTGGTGATCTGGTTGTAGCCGGGGTTGAGGATGAAGGTGCGCATGCCGTTGTAGAGGGCTGTGCGCTGTGCGGAGGTGAGGTAGTCGTAGAGTCCGTCATAGGCGAGCGCCATGGCTTTGGCGGCGATGCCCGCGTCGAGGAAGTGCCGGCTGGCGCCCCAGTCGGCCCATGTGAGCATGCGCTCTATCTGCTGCCAGCAGCGGAGGGCGTAGCGCGTGTCCTTGGTGAACTGGTATGCGAGGACGAGGTAGGGCGCCTGCTCGTTGCCGAAGGTGTGGATATTGGTGATGCGGAGGTTGGCGGCGTCGAGGCCGTAGTTGAGGAGCGGCGCGGCCAGGAGGGCGTCGGCCCGGTTGATGATGTCGTCGTAGGCGGGCTTGGCGTAGGTGTCGGTCTGTGCATTGGCCTTGATGGCGGCGATCTCGGCGGTCGTGAAGATCAGCCTGGGGTGGACGTCCTTCATCTTCGTCACGGAGAAGCAGGCCCCCATCTGCGCCGCACTCACGGGGATGGTCAGGCTGGCGGGGTTGAT
>RGVM01000869.1 GCA_010027295.1 Chitinophagia bacterium | reverse complement strand
GCGAGCTAACGGTGCAGCCGCTTCGGAAGCGTGGCACGGTAAACCGTTCGATCCATCGCCAGATGCCCCGCTGCAGGGGACGGTCCCTCAGCTCGCGCATCTCGCAGAACAGCTCGTGGGCGTCGAAGAAGCGGCGCTTCCTGAGGAGGGCAGAAGCCACCCACACGGGCAGGATTGTGTCCAGGTCGACCGCCCACAGGAGATCCGCTCCACTCTTCACCAACCATGGTAGCAGGCGCAGATTATACTCCGCGTAGAACAGCGGGCCTTTGAAAAATCGGCACGACAGCCTTACCTGACGGAATGGCTCCCGGCGCAGCGGTATGGAATCGGGCAGGCACCTGCCGACGATCACGACATCATGGCCGGCAGCCGCAAGGCTTCGGCAGATGCGGATCATACGCTGGTCGTAGCTGAGGTCGTTGGTGACGGTGATCGCGATCCGCATGCGCTGCCCTTCACCGGCCAAGTTACCGATTCCACGGATTGGCGTAGCTCACACGGTCCGCGTTTTGGGCATTACGGAGATTGGGGTTATTTTCGGGTATAAATCATTCCAAACGTCCATGGAACAGCAAACCAAAGAAGGTGCTCTCGTCCGCCCGACCCTCCTTACCGTACTCTGCATCCTAACCTTCATCGGGAGTGGCTGGGGCATCCTCAGCAACCTTAACAACTACCGACATGCGGGGCTATCATCGGAAGTCGTCTCCTCAGCCCTTGACTCCGCACAGTCGCAGATACGTAAAGACGCCGCCGGCAACCCTGGAGCCGAAATCGCCGACAAGATGCTTTCCGGCGCCCGCGAGATGGCAGACCCTTACAAGATCCGCAAGAACGCCCTCTTCGGCCTCATCGCCAGCATGCTCACCCTCGGGGGCGGATTCCTGATGTTTCAGATGCGGAAGCCCGGATTTTGGGTCTACCTGCTCGGGACGGCCGTTTCTGTCATGGCGCCCCTGGTCGTTTTCGGGGCCGACAACATCGTCGGCATCGTCATGGGCTCCGGTACAGGGCTCGTCGGCATCATTTTCTGCGTCCTCTACGCGGTGAACCTCAAACACATGCGCTGACGGACA
>RGVM01000868.1 GCA_010027295.1 Chitinophagia bacterium | reverse complement strand
ACGGCATCTTCGAAGGCATTCGCGTGTATTCGGGCAAGGTGTTCCTGCTGACCGAACACGTCGATCGGCTCTACGAAAGCGCCATCGCCATCCGCCTGCAGATCCCGCTCTCAAAAGCCCAGATGACGACCGCCGTCGAAGACACCGTCCGGGCCAACGGAATTGTCGACGGCTACGTCCGCCTCGTCGTCACTCGCGGTGCCGGTTCGCTGGGACTCGATATCCGCCGCACCGCAAACCCCCAGGTCATCATCATCGCCGACACCATCACGATGTACCCCGAAGACATGTATCGCACCGGGATGCGACTCATCACAGCCTCCACCATCCGCAATCATCCCGGGGCCCTCAGCCCGCGAATCAAGTCACTCAACTACCTCAACAATATCATGGCCAAGATCGAGGGCACAGATGCCGGCACCGTCGAAGCCCTGATGCTCAATCACAACGGGGAAGTTGCAGAATGCACCGGCGATAATATCTTCATCGTCAAACACGGCATCCTCAAAACTCCTCAGCCCGATGCCGGGATTCTCGAAGGTATCACCCGCAATGCCGTCATGAAACTTGCCCGCGAAGCCGGCATCCCTGTCGTCGAATGCGTGCTCACAAGACATGACATCTTCATCGCTGATGAATGCTTCCTGACCGGAACAGCCGCAGAAGTCATTGCCGTCACCAGCCTCGACGGACGCCAGATCGGATCCGGTCAGCCCGGGCCGATCACCAGCCGACTGCTCGAACTCTTCCGCAGACTCACTCGCGGAGAATAACCAGCGTCCCCGGACATCTGTCCCTCCCCCTGAACTGCACGCCCACGCGAAAACCGGAAATGCCCCGAAACCACGACCTGTTCGACGATACCACCATGACCTTCGGCGAGCACCTCGAAGTGCTGCGGATTCATGTGTTTCGCGCCGTTGTGGGACTGCTGCTGGCCGTCGCCGTCAGCCTGTTCTTCGGAGATCGCATCTTCTACTGGCTCAGACAACCCGTCGAAAAAGCACTCCGCGAACGCGGCATCGACAATGTCGCCATGGATGTCCCCAAACAGTCGTTCTATCAGTACCTCACCGGCA
>RGVM01000867.1 GCA_010027295.1 Chitinophagia bacterium | reverse complement strand
TCTTGCGAGACGCCGCGCAGAAGCGCGGCGTTTCCTTTTTGCGGGAAAGGATCCGCTGGCGGAGGGGGGCTGATCCCGTCTCGGATCACACGATCCTGTTTGCGCGGATCACCTCGCGGTACCAGTCGAAGCTGAGTTTGGGGATGCGGCGCTGGGACCCGTAGTCGACACGCACCATCCCGAAGCGTTTCGAGTAGCCCCACGCCCACTCGAAATTGTCCATGAAACTCCACGGGAAGAATCCCGTCACGGGATATCCCTCCCGGAGCGCCCTGGAGAGTTGGCCGAGGTAGGCCCGGTAATACATGATGCGGTCCGTGTCCGCGACGAATCCCGACTCGTCGGCATCCTCCCCGTCGGCGCACCCGTTCTCGCTCAGGAAGACGGGGAGATCCTTTTTGCCGGCCGCCTCCCCCACCATGCGCACGCCCCAGTAGAGGGACTCCGGGACGATCCGGAGCCACGGCATGTTTCCCGTGGGATAGCCGGACCCGAAGGTCGGGGTGTCATATCCCCGCGCATTGTCCGAGGCCATCACATAGGTGCCCGTGTAGCAGTTGAACCCGAGGGCATCGAGCGGCTGGGCAATGAGTTCCATATCACCCGGACGGATCTCCGGCAGCGAGTCCCGGTGGTCCTCCATCCAGCCCGGATCATAGTGCCCCGTGAGGATCGGGATCAGGATGCCGCCGTTGCCGCGGAGGAAGGCCTTGCGGGCCGCCTCGACATGGCGGTCCGTCTCGACCACGGGCACGTAGCTTTCGTAATTTTCGGCGATGGAGACCCGCGGGGTCAGCGGGCAGGAGGCCCTGAGGGCGAGGCAGGCCGTGCCATGGGCCAGCAGGGCGTGATGGGCCACCTGGTTGCGTTCCTTTTCCGAGGCGAGGGAGAGGCCGGGCGCATGTTTTCCGGGTTTCCCGACCCCGTAGCCCTTGAGGGCGAAGCTCGAGATCTCGTTGAGGGTCATCCAGTCGCGGATCCTGTCCCCGAGGTGCTTTCCGACCTCCGCTGCATAGGCCCCGAAGTCCTCGGCGACCCGCCTGTCCTGCCATCCCGAGTAGCCGTCCTGCAGCGCCTGC
>RGVM01000866.1 GCA_010027295.1 Chitinophagia bacterium | reverse complement strand
GGGAGGTGGTACTGGTCCAACTGGCCCCGATGGTCGTGATGGAAGCGATGGCCCGGGGATGCATCATCCTTTCCACACCCGTGGGCGAACTACCCGAGCACATCCATGCGAGCCTTTCGGGATACCTCTTCGGGTCCGTGACAGAGGAAGACGCGATCGTAGAGGAGGCATGCGTGCGTATCGCCGGTCTCGGTGGCGACAGCGATCTTTGCCGAAGGATATCGGAACACAACATCGGGTATGCAAGGGCGCATTTCGGGACGGAGGCCTTCCGGGTCTCCTACCGGGCGCTTCTCTTCCCTGAAAACGCACAGGCTTGAAACCGCTCAGCTTTGTCATCATCACCTACAACCGGCCGGACGACATGCTGGCCCTGGCACGCAACATTGCGGGACTCGACCGGGCAGAGGAGCTGCTGGAGGAAGTAATCGTCGTGAACAACCGCTCGACGGCCGACTACACAGCGGTGGAACGTTTCTTGTCGGACACACCGGCGATTCCATTCCGGTACATTCGCTCTGAGGAGAATCTTGGCGTGTCACGGGGGCGCAACTACGCCATCCGTCAGGGAAGGGCCCCGATACTTGTCATGATCGACGACGATGCGGAGATGGGCAACCGCGACTGTCTGACGGCGCTGATGGAGGCTTTCTCCCATCCTGACGCGGGCCGACCGAGGGCCGTGGTATCCTTCAAGGTCCTCTACTATTCCACCCAAGAGCTGCAAGTGAGCGCCTTCCCCCACAAACGCATCAAGAGACTGCGTGACAGCCACGGCTTCGAGACCTACTACTTCGCCGGAGGCGCACATGCCATTACGAGGGAGGCCATCGAGCGTGTCGGACTCTATCCAGAGGATTTCTTCTACGGCATGGAGGAGTACGACCTCTCGTACAGGCTGCTGGAAGCGGGCTATTCCATCGCCTACCGCGACAGCATCGTGATGCTGCACAAAGAGTCGCCACAGGGCCGGCAGCCGACGGCCGACAAGCTGCAGATGATGTGGGTGAACAAATCCAAAGTCGCCTGGCGCTACCTGCCCCGGATATACTTCTTCAGTACGGCGCTGATGTGGTCAC
>RGVM01000865.1 GCA_010027295.1 Chitinophagia bacterium | reverse complement strand
TTCGGTACAAGTAAGGCGGGATACCTGGGCAACAACGCCACGCAGAACAACAGTAATTTCCGCTTCGGGAGTACCGGCGTCATACTGCCGATGCACGGTGGCGGAAAGACTAAGAATGTCACTTTCGGCTTCGGCATAAACCGGGTCGCCGACTTCAACAACACCCTGTATTTGCAGGGGCGGAACAGCCAGAGCTCCTATTCCGAAAAATACCTCGAGGAACTAATCAACAACAACGTCCGCGACCCGAACCGGGCAGCCAGCGACTACCCTTACGGCGCGAGCCTGGCATTCAACACCTACCTTGTCGACACGGTCATGGGACCCGGCGGCACTCTGGCCGGCTACCGCTCACTAGCGACGCCCAATACGGGACTCAACCAACAGCAGACACTGCAGACAAGCGGGGGGATGACCGAGATCAGCCTAGGACTGAGCGGCAACTTCGGCGACAAGCTGTACCTCGGCGGCTCCCTGAACTGGAACACACTGAACTACGAACGCACCGGCGTCTTCCGCGAGGCTGATGCCACCACGAACACCAGGAACAACTTCAAATACTTCGAGGTGGAGGACTATCTCGCCACCACCGGCATGGGTATCAACCTGAAACTGGGCCTGATCTACCGGCCCGTCGAGAGCCTGCGGCTGGGCTTCGCGCTGCACACCCCCACCGTCTTCAACCTGAAGGACAGCTACGCCAGCACGGTGACGACCGACCTGGAGGGCTACTTCGGAACGGGTACCAAGACACAGTCGTCGCGCGACTTCAACAACGGGCTGGACGGCGAGTTCACCTACAACTTCAACAATCCGCTGCGCATCATGGGCGGCGTCGCCTACGTGTTCCGTGAGGATGCGGACGTCGCCATGCAGCGCGGCTTCATCAGCGCCGACATCGAGTACCTCAACTATGGCGGCGCCAGCTTCAGCACGGCCGACCCTGCCAACGGTTCGGTCGCCTATCTGAACGACCTCAACAAGGCGGTGGATGCCACCCTCGGCTCCGCCATCAATGCCCGTGTGGGCGGCGAACTCAAGTTCGAAACCTTGATGGTAAGGGCCGGCTTCGCCTATTT
>RGVM01000864.1 GCA_010027295.1 Chitinophagia bacterium | reverse complement strand
CTACTACTACTACTACTACTACTACTACTGCCACTACCACCAATAGAACTACCCCCACCACTACTACTACCCACACCATCCCTACGTCTGGTACCATCCCCAGTAGTAGCAGTACCACTGCTACTACAGCTAGGGGGTGAAGGTGGGGAGAAAGCCCCCAAGGCTCCAGCAGGGTTGACCCGGACCGTCGAGGTCAACATCGCAGCCATCCGAGTCGTCTCCGAGGGAACCACGTGACAAAGTGTGGAACCCCCCTTCCGGGTCGAAGCAAGCTGAGGCGGCCTATCAGCTGTGGTCTGCTTGGACCCGGGTACAGGCGGCATGCCAGCCGCGGGCAGAGGGCAAACGTCTTGGCCCTGTCGGGAGAGAACTACTGCCCATGGAGACGATCGGAATGGATGCGATGCCAACCCCTGCGGCCCGGGCGCTCCCGGCCTTGCACACTTGGGGACTGGGTATGGGTGTGTCAACGTCGGGGGCTGTCGACGTTTGCGCCTCCGGCTGAAGGTGGTACCGCCCCCGCCCTGGGCAAGGGCGCGCTCCGGGGGGCGGGTGCGTCGATTCCAGCAGCCCACGCGTCGCAGATGTCGGCGGCGAAGGATGCTCATAGCGGGTGGTAACGGCGGTGAAGGCAAGCTAGAAACATGTACTTCGGCGGCGAAGGTCATCCAGGTTCCGCGAGGATCGCGGTGTCGGCAGTGTCGGCGGTGAGAGCGTCCCAGCAGCGGCAGTGTCGGCAGCCCAGGTACTCCAGAAGGTATGACGTCGGCGGTGCAGGTACTCCAGAAGGTATGGCGTCGGCGGCGTAGGTACTCCAGGAGCGTTGGCAGAAGGTGTAACGTCGGCGGCGAGCGTTGTCCGGCCCGGCGACGACCAGCGCATGCACAAGTTCCCAGGCGAGGGTTGCAGTAGGCGCAGTCCGTGGGGCGCGCCGCGACCAGGCCCGCGAGGCCCGGCGCGGCGAGGCGGGCATCAGCGGCGAAGCCCAGGCCAGAGCCCAGCCCGCCGCCTCTCGCAGGGTGCAGTGGGGCCCCAGACCAGAAGGTCAGGTGAGCACGTAGAGGAGCCTGCAGAGGCGGG
>RGVM01000863.1 GCA_010027295.1 Chitinophagia bacterium | reverse complement strand
TTATTGACAGTCTTTGCGTGGGCGCTCACGAGATTGCCATCACGGACGTGAATGGCTGCCTAGCCCTTACCAATGTGATCATTGGAAGTCCGGCGGAACTGGTGGTAACAACACTCGTTCTTATCCAGGAACCTGATCAGCTGTTCACGATTCAGTGTGCCGGTGATTCTACCGGATCTGTTGATGGTGCTGTATCCGGTGGTACGCTTCCCTATGATATTTCTTGGAGCGATGCCAATGGCAACATCCTCGCCCTTTCAGAAGACATTAATTCTCTTCCTGCGGGAAGCTACTGCCTGACCGTATTAGACGGTGACCAGTGTGTAGTCCCGCGGGTCGAGGTAGCGCTGGGCGAGGTCGTGCGACTGGAGGATCAATTGCCGGAAGAACGGGTCGTCCACCATGAGCAGGGCGATGATGTCGGCCAGTTGCCCCGGGTGCGCCATGGACCGCAGCGACTTCATGCAGGCCTCGACGGGGTCCGGGGACGGGTTGCCCTTGGTCAGGCTGCGAAACAGTTCCTCGGAGAAGGGCGGTGACGTCCTCAGCCGATGCTCGACCATCTCCAGCACCTTGTAGCGGAGCGCGTCGAGCGCGGGTGAATCCTCGACCTCGGATGTCAAGGGTTGGATGGGGTGGACGCGGAAGGGCTTGTAACGCTTGGCGCGGCCCAGCTTCACGCGGGCGACCCCCTGGATCAGAAGCCGCGACGTTCCGTCCTCGTCGCGCACGGCGTACCGCACGACCCCCAGTCCGGCGACCGGGAGGGGCGACTCGCGCGAGCCTTGGGGACGTTGCATCGCGACGCAGAACATCCGGTGCGTCGCCAGCGCATCCTTCAGCATCGCGCGGTACCTGGGCTCGAAGATGCGCAAGGGCAGCATCGCCCCCGGGAACAGGACGGCGTTGCTGAGGATCATGACCCCGACGGACGTGGGCCCGCGCACGCCCGCAGCTTATTTCCGAGACGAAACGCTGCAACCACCGATGCGCCCCGGGCCGGCGTACACGTTGAAGCGACCGTCGCGGAGGAACCCCACCAACGTCTGCCCGGAATCCCTGGCAAACTGCACGGCGAGG
>RGVM01000862.1 GCA_010027295.1 Chitinophagia bacterium | reverse complement strand
GCGCAGGACCAGCTCCTGACCGTGCTTCCGGATCAGATACGTCGCCGGAACCGCATCGCCCGGTTCCTCGGGACCGTGAAGGATCACATTCAACGTCGTCTGCTGTGACTCCGAGCTGTAACTCCAACCCGGTTCTCCTGCCGTCGGTTGGGGACTGGCCTGCCAGGAATTGCCCCGCGAAACCTCCCCGGGCTTCCCCGCAAGGACATTGGTGCCGTCCCGAAACACGAATCCTCCGGGTCCCGCCACCACGACGGTGACCAACCCGTTCGCCTTCCAGTCCTCACGGGGTTTCAGCACTTGGAACTGCCCAGGACCGGGCACCACGCATCGTCCCACCGAAAACAGGCGTTCCTTGGGGAAGGGGAAGGCGTCCGCGGGTGTTGCCGTGAGAACCAACTGCCAGACGGGTTCAGACATGGGGAGTCCGGTCCATCCCCTGTTGCCGGTCGGATCGCGGAACGAACAGTGGGACGAAAAACAGTGATTCATCGACTGGCCATCGCGGTTGACCTCCCAGTGCGGAATCCAAAACGGGAAATCGTCGGTCCCGTGCCGTACGATACCCCGCAGAACAAACTCAAAACCCTCGCGGACATTCGTCGCCGGCAATGGACCCGGCTGCCAATCCGGAAACCGCTCGCCGCGCCTCGGGTTGGGAAGCGAGATTTCGCGAACGCTGCGTCCCTGATTCACACGAAAGCGCACCGTATCCCGTCTCCAATCGACGACCCCCAACTTCAGGGCCGTATCCAGCGGCTCCCCTGGAGTGAAACCCATCGAGCCGGCGACATCGAATATCTCGCCGTTCTCCATCACGCTCTGCACTCGGATGTCGGCCATCGGAAGATACCGGGTCCGGGTGGCGTCCAGTCGGGAAAACCACATCATCGAAGCACCCTCCGCCTCTCCCACCCGCCGGGGCATCGAAGGCTGACCGGTGAACCTCCTCCATCGGTCCGGCACCCTCTGCTTGAACCACGTCCACAACGGGGGCTCGAGAGCCATCGTGTGGAGGGTCCCGAAGGTGAACCCCTCGACCCGCAGAACTGAACCGTCCGCCAACACGATCTCCCGGTT
>RGVM01000861.1 GCA_010027295.1 Chitinophagia bacterium | reverse complement strand
GTTTGGATGGGAAAGTGAGACTTGGGGTGGCCTAGAAGCGCGGCGGCGACTGGGGCGTGTCGCCCGTGTACCAGCGGTAATCAACGCCGGTCTTCGTGTAGGGTATGGAGGAGACGTTGCCGGGAACCCAAAGGACCGCGCTCTGGCGCGCATGACGGAACCACTCGAACTCCATCCGCTTTCCCGGGTAGTACCCGGCCAGCTTGTACTTCCACTGCACTAGGCATTCGTCGTAGCCCGGGAACTGCCCCAGCGTGTCCTCCGGGCCCTCCATGCGTTGCTCGGCCGAGTCCTGGGCAAACACCATCGTTTGCGGGCTGTCGATGGCCGTCATCTTGCGCACCTGCGTGGGTTCCGCCGTCAACGGCGTTGGCGGCATGGATGCCACGAAGCGGTTGATGCCGTAGCTGGAGTCCAGCCAGTACTCCCTTGGGAAGGAGAGCCCGGTTTCGCGCCACTCGTCCACCGTGCGGGCCGAGGGACATCGAAATACCCGTCGCACCTTCCCGAAGTAGCCCGCATACGCGACCCCCCAGTATGCCACCTGCATGTGGCTGGGATTTCGGATGTCCAACATCTCGGGGCGGTTCGGGTCCAGGGTCCATTGGCCACCATTGGGCACCATGGGAACGCGGTCCGGGTTCACGAAGTAGAAGAAGGAGTCGGCGTGGTCCTGTGCGTACAGCGTGGTCCCGATGGACACCTGCCTGAGGTTCCCAAGGCAGGCAGCCTTGCGCCCTTTTTCCTTCGCCGAGGCCAGCGCCGGCAACAGCATCCCAGCCAGGATCGCAATGATGGCGATCACCACCAGCAACTCGATCAAGGTGAACGCGCCCGGCCCATGGCGTCGTGCCCTGTTACACGTGACGGATTCCATCAATCCCAACATCGAGCCCGACGTGCGTCTCGCCTTGGCGACGACGCGGCCACAAGCGGGAAACCCTTTGGTGGCGGGATTCGGTACACGACGTGTTGCCTTGGCGTCGGCCCCGTCACGCCAGGTTGTCTGGGCCAAGATGCCGTGCCCCTGCGTGAGATCCTGCCAGGAAGGCGTTCCGAGGCAGCCATCCAGTGGGCGTC
>RGVM01000087.1 GCA_010027295.1 Chitinophagia bacterium | reverse complement strand
CGGTCGGCCGTCAGCGTGTCGCGATAATCGCGGAACTCGTCCCGCTCGGTGAAGGCGGTGATGAACATCGGACCGGGCCCCTGCACCAGCATCCGATGCCCGGCATCCGCCGCGGCCTGCTGCAGTCCAGACATCAGCCGTTGCCCCAAGGCGAACATCCGGGCATGCGGGGCCTCCCGCTCGAGGATGCTGATTGTGGCGAGGGCCGCCGCCACGGACGGCTGGCCTGCATTCATCGTACCCGCATGAATGACCTTCGATTCGGCGATCAGCGACATCCATTCCCTTTGTCCCACCACGGCACTGATCGGATAACCGCTGCCCATAGCCTTGGCGAAGATGGATATGTCAGGCGTCACATCGAAATAGGTTTGCGCGCCACCCAGCGACAACCGGAAGCCGGTGATCACCTCGTCCATGATGAAGGCGATGCCGTACCTGTCGCATAGCGTGCGGATCTCCTCCAGGAAGCCGGGGGCCGGCAGGTTGCAGCCGTTGTTGCACATGACAGCTTCGGTGATGATCGCGGCGACCTCCCCATGATGCTCGGCCAGCGTGCCTCTCAGGAGTTCCACGTCATTCCACGGGAGGATGATGAACTCCTCACGGGACGTAGGGGAAATCCCCTGGCTCCAGGGAAAGGCGACCGGATTCGTCCTGGGACCGAGTGCCTCCGGTGTCGGAGCCGACAATCCCCAGGCCACATTATCGAGCCATCCGTGATAATGTCCTTCGAACCGGATGAATTTCCGTCGGCCTGTATGGGCCCGCGCCACCCGGAAGGCGGTCTGCACCGCTTCCGATCCGTCCAGGCAGAAACGCATGAGCTCCGCCGAGGGGATGAGCCGATGCAGCAACTCCGCCAGTTCCACCTCCCGGATGTGCTGCCCTGCGAACATCTGGCCCGTGGCGGAATAGTCGGCCACGGCCTGCAGCACCTCTGGGTGTGAATGTCCGAGGATCATCGGCCCCTGGCTGAGGGTGAAGTCGAGGTACTCGTTGCCATCCACATCCCAGATGCGGCTGCCGAGGGCATGCGTGTAGAAGATGGCGTGGGGATGGTTGTATTTTCGGAATTCGGACGATACGCCGCCTGCGATGACGCGGGAGGCGCGTTGCAGCAGGGAGGCGGACTGTGCGTATCTCTGGTTCGACATGGAATCAGTTTTCTGTTTCGGGCTTTGAAACCGGCCGCACCCGGTAGAGCATCCAGGCGCAGAAGAGCATGGTGGCTGCCGCGAACTGGTAGATATGCGTGAGGTCTATCTTCGCATCCCTTAGCATCCCCCCTGCGTAGATGGCCAATCCCCCGATCACGGTACTGGTGAGGTTGAAGATGCCGTAGGCCGTGGCCCTGTAACGGTCGTCCACGATCATGCAGAGAATCGGCATCATGTTGGCATCGCAGAAGGCGCGGGTGAAGGCATACACGGAGAACAACACCGCTGCCACCGGCAAGGCGGGCGCAAACGTGGCCATGAAGATGAAGGGAGCACCGATGAGCATGCCGACGACGGGCAGTAGGATCCTGCCCCTGGGATGGCGCCTCGTCCATCTGTCGGCGATGTATCCGCCTGCGATCACACCGGCGAATGACAGGGGATACAGATATGCGGTGGCAAACAAGCCGGCCCTGGTCTGGGTGAGGTCGAAGCGCTCCAGATAGTAGGTGGGCAGCCAAGCGGCCACCAGCCAGCTCACGATACCCATCAGGCTCCAGTAGGTGAGCGCACGCCGAAAGGACACCGCCCGGAACATCGAAGCCAGGCCGCGGCCCAGATGAAGGGTTTCAGCGGATGTCGAGGCCTCCGCCGCTTTCGGCGGGTTGGATAGGAGGAGGATGAGTATCACGGAGTATGCCATGCCCATCACGCCCAGCCAGTCGAAGGCGGTCGTCCAGGAATGCGTGTCCGCCAGCATGCCTCCCACGAACCCGAGACTCTGCCCCGCAAAGAGACCCGCCTGGTGCAGGCCGGTAGCCAAGGAGCGCGTCGTCTTTCCATGGTGCTCGGAAATCATCGCCAGGGCGGCCGGCACATAGAAGGCCTCACTCACCCCCATCAACACACGGGTCATGAGCAGCTCGTCGAATGTCTGCACCTTGGATGTCAGCCAGGTGACGGCAGACCAGACGAAAAGACTTGACAGGATCACCTTCTTCCGATCGAACCTGTCGGCGATGTAACCCGCCAACGGACTCAGCAGTCCGTAGACCCATAGGAATGCCGACGTGAGCAGTCCGAACTGGGCCTCCGACATGGGGATCTCCTTCAGCACCGAGACGCGCATCGTGGTGATCATCGATCGGTCGAGGTAGTTCAGCACCGCCACCACGAAGAGCAGTCCCACCGCCAGCCAGGCCTTCGACATCGATGCGGGATTCCCGGTTTTCATACTTACTCGTGTTTTGTATCACACCACCTCACCTCACGGAGGCATTTGCGGGCGTCCTGACGCCGGGCCGTATCTCGCCGCTGACATAGACCCAACGGCGCTTCCACCGCACGGAAGGCAGCGTCACCCGCGCATCGAGCCCATCGACGGTGCCGGCAAATGACCATGTCGGCGACTTCGCATCGTAGAGCATCACCTTCCTTCCGATACCGGGATGTGTCGCCGGATCCGGATGGCTTGCGATCTCACCATCGACTCCGCCCCAAAAGACAAAGACACCCCCCCTCAACACGGGCACCGGGTTGGCTGAAGCCGAGACGGCCTTGGGCATGTCTGGCATTCGTTCCCAGACACCGGTCCATCCGCCATCGGACTTCACGGGACGCAGGCGCCACGCATCCTTCTGCAGGTCGCGGAACTTCCGGCCGGACGCGTCCAGTCCTGGAGCCTCCCCGCTGAAGAGGTAGAAGGCGCCATCGTACGCACCCGCCACCGGCTGCGTACGGGCCAAGCCCGGGATGTCGGGCAGCCGGAACCAGCCGGCCGAAAAATCCTCAAGGTCGAGCGCAAAGCAGCTGCGCAGCGGGGGCTCCGTGAAGCCCGTGTTGCCTCCCGCGACGATGATCAAAGATCCCACCCTTGTACCGGCCATGCTGGCCAATGACATGGGTAGTGGAGGATATGTCCTCCATTCGAGTCTGCCATCCTTCCATCGGAAACCGCGCACCTCGGCATGGAAGGCGGTCTCTTCGTTGCCGCCGACGAGTATCACCTCGTCCTTGTAGGTGACGCTCACACCATAGGCCAGCGGAGAGGGTAGCCGCTCTGCCAGCCGAACCCAGCGGCGTCCATCAAAACGGAAGATGTCGGCATACCAGACCTTCTTGCCACCCTCCCAGGGTTTCTTTCCCGGGAAGTTGGCACCCCCCATGCAGAATAGGCTTCCATGGCTCACACCGGCGAACATGCCTGCCATGCCCTCCGCATCGGGAATGGATGGGAAGGAATCGAAACGGGGCATCCGCTGCGCGTTCGACATGAACGCCAAGAGCGGCAGCACCCCCGTCAACAGCCAGCCTGCAGTCCTTTTCATATTTAATTTTCAGCCTCGGGGCAGCCTCATGAGAAACAAGGCGCCCGGACCGGGCTCCCCATATCCGCCAGTCACCAAAAGCGTGTGATCGTCTGTGAAGAATACATTGCTGGTGCATGGCATCCCCGAGTCATAAGACCCTAGCAGGATGCCCTCCGGCGAGAGGAGCTGTACGCGCTGCATGCCGTAATGCGCGACCGCCAACTGACCCGCCGAGTTGAAGGCGATGCCGTCGGGCAGGTTACCGACGGGATCGCCATTGGGATTGGATGGCAGGTCGGCGAAGACCTCGTACCCGCCTTCCGCAACACCCGGCGACCTAAGGCGGAAGCGCAGGATTCGGTTGCGGTGGCTCTCCGCCACATAGAGCCATCCGCCGTCGGCGGACAGCGCGATGCCGTTGGGATAGTCGAGCCCCTCCGCAACATGCCACTGGCGGCCATCAGGTCCAACACAACAGATATACCCAACATGCCTAACCGAATCGGTGAAGTAGAGATACCCATTGGGGTCCATCACCAGGTCGTTGGGTACAAGCAGCCGGCTGGCATCAGCCCCTGTCGAAGATGCATCGGTCACGGCACGACCATCGGGCGAGATGCGTTTCACCCGCCCGCTGCGGCTGTCGCACACCAGGTGGTCACCGTCCGGCAAAATGATTTGTCCGTTGGGGCAATTTGTCCTGGCCCACTCGGAAAGAAGCCCACCCGGCGTGAGGCGCATGATGCCCCCACACGTCAAGGTGGTGAAATAAATATTACCCGATGCATCGAGGGCGGGACCTTCCGTATAGTAGTCGAGCGATGCCAGCCGGACGAGTCCCCTCTCAGCGACGACCTTTGCGGCCGCCGTCATCGGCATTTCGAAGGGGAAGAGAGGCTTCCGCCTGTGCCTGAAGTCGAATCGCGTCATGTCGGCCTGCGTCACCCCGGGGGTATCGACCTGCCAGATGGCGGGACAGACATCCCGGTAGGCGGCGATGGGCGCATTGACGCCTTTTGCAACAATACAGGTGAATCGGGTCGGGTCGAGTCCGAAGGCCGTCAGCTGCCGCAGGCTGAACGGGGCGGTGCGCAAGGTGGTGAGCATCACCGTCTGCCCCTGTTCCGTCCCGACGATGGCGATGGCCCCCATGTCGAAGCGCATCTGTCCGCCGTGGCGAGGCTTGTCCTCGGTGAAGGCGCCGTCTCCTGAGAAGATCTTTCTCACCATCCTCACGCGGACATGCCCGGTGACGGGGTCGCGACCGAATGACAAGGGGAAATATCCATCGGAACCATGTTCCGCTGCTGCGGCGACGGCGGCGGGGTCGTGGATGCATATGAAGGCCCCCTTCACGCCGGCATCGTCGAGATGATCCAGGAGATGTGTGCTGTCGCCGGGGGATCCTCCCCCCACGTTGTCGCCCATATCCAACATCAGCACAGGGCCTGTCATATGGCCCAGTCCTCCGATCCAGTCGGAGATGCCCTTCTTCTCCCCGTCGAAGGCAGCGAGCCTCGACGTTGCCAACGCTGCGACAGACTGCAGCAACTCCTGTGCGGCATCCTGGTCACCATCCGATACGACAATCAGGGAAGACCCCATCTCCTGCACATCGGCATAGGGGAAGCCGAGGATGAGGCTCGAGGAGAGGATGCGCGGGCCTGCGGACGCGGAGAGGGCCTCCAGGAGTCCCAGGCAGGGCTCGCGGTCTGTACGCTGCTGCTCGATGCTGATGGCGAAGGGAAGCCGGAAGTGCCGCTGCAGAGGCCTCACACGACCTTGGAGTGTCGCGGCCAGTATGCGGCCTGCCTCCAGGCCCACCTGTCGCTGGTCGACATGTGGATTGGTACGATAGGCCACTAGCGCATCGGTTGCGGCGACCATGCGGTCGCTGACATTGGCATGGGGGTCGAGGGTGCCGATAATGGGCACACCGGGCCCCACGAGTGCGCGCAGGCGGGATAGCCATTCGCCGTCCATGTCGGGAAAAGACGCGCACACGCCGGCACCGTGCGGGACTACCAGGCATCCGTCGACGGGCAGGAGCGGCTTGAGGGCCTCGAACATAGCGGTACAGAGCGCCTCGAAGGCCTCCGACGAGACGGTGCCGCCGGGCGTCGCCTCGGCATACATGACAGGCAACAGGCGGATGCCGGCCTCGTCCATCGCCTCGATCATGCCACCCACCTCATGGAAGGCGTCGCGATAGTGAAGGGTTACATCATCCCCGAAATACCAATGCCCGGTGCGGAAATGGCCGAGGCCTGTCTTCTCCGCCACAAAGGTGTTGGACTCGTGGACGATCCCCATCAGGGCGACGCGCAGTTCCCTCATTTCGGCATGTATGCGATGGCTTCGACTTCGAATTTAAGGAGTGTGCCCAGGCAGTTGACGATGGTCGTCCGCGCGGGAAAGGGCTCGCTGAAATAGTCCCGGTAGATGCGGTTGAACTCGGCGAGGTCCTCCTGCCTGCCGACGTAGTTTCGGACCTGTACGACGTCGCCGAAACCAAGGCCGGCCCCCTTGAGGATCTTTCCCAGGTTCTCGAATGACCGACGGCACTCCTCCTCGAAGCTGCCGTTGACGATAGCGCCCTTGTCGTCGACCGACGCCTGGCCGGAAATGAAGAGGTAGTCGCCGGCGTGAATGGCGGGAGAAAAGGGAAGGTGGCTGGTGGGCACCCCTTCGCCGCGTATGACCTGTATCGGTTGCATGTTGTGAGGATAAGTGTTCAACGGCCCATGAAAGCGTCTATCTCGAGGATGCGTCGCTCCAACTCCGCATCCGTCCAGCCCAGCTCCGAGGCCAGCAGCGGCGCCTTCGGCTTGCCGATGTCGATGCCGTACTTCAGCTGCATGCCCCGTCGGTAGAAGGTCCAGATGCAGGGCAGGATCTCGAGGATGAGCCGCTGGAACTCGTACATGAAGTCCATCCCCAGCCGGACATCCCCGCCGACGAAAGCCCGGCGCACATGCTGGCACACAGGTCCGAAGAGGTTGTAGGTGGAACCGATGGCGCCCGCCGTGCCGCATACCGCCGCATGGCAGAGCAATTCGTCGGCCCCGCTGAAGAGCACCCACTTGCGGCCCGAGCTGATGTTGATGGCGCTGATGTCGAGCATGTTCAGCGTGGTCAGCTTGAGTCCCTTCAGGTTGGGAATCTTCATGAGCTCCCGGATCATGCCTTCCGTCATGGGTGCGTTTCCGATCTGGTAGGGGAAGAACGGTATGGAGACGGATTCCGCGATGGACCTGTAGTGTGCGAGTCCCATCTCGGGCGAGGCGGCGTAATAGATGGGACCGACGGAGGAGATGCCGTCGGCACCGTGCGCCTCCGCATGCCTGGCCAGCCGCATCGACTCGTCGGTGCTGAGTGCGCCGACGTGGACGATCACGGGTATGCGACGGGCGGCCATCTGCAATGCCATCTCCGCGATGCGCAGCCGCTCGGCCTCGCCGTACAGGAAGCCCTGACCGGTGGAGCCCAGCAGGTAGATGCCGTCCAGGCCCTGGGATACGACAATCTCGATCAGACGCTCGAGTTCCCGCTCGTTCACCTTCCCGTCATCCTTCACCGGCGTGAAGAGCGCCGGCCAAAGCCCCTTGAATTCGACCTTCTCGTTCATCATGTTTTTATTTGATTCATCCATTGCTACCGATAATATCTTCCATGTCCTCCGTCTCGACGACGGGCATCTCGGGCAGTTCGAAATACCGTTCGACGCTCGACATGTCCTTGAAGCCGCTGCCTGTCACCAGGCAAACGACCTTCTCATCCCTGCCGACCTCGCCGGAGGCGGCTGCCCTGGCCAGTCCCGCCAGCGCCACGGCACCCGCCGGCTCGCTGAAGATGCCCTCCTGCTGAGCCAGCCGCTTCTGCATGTCGAACACCTCCGTGTCCGTCACGACATGCCCGTTGCCCCCCAGGATGCGGCACTGCCGCACGACTTCGTCGGCATCCAGCAGGTTGGGCACCTGCAGTCCGCTCACCGAGGTGGTGGACCTTGGGATGGCTGTTCCGGTGTCAAGCCCTGACCGCAGGGCCGAGGCGATGGTATCATTGCCCTCCGGCTGCACGCAATGCACTTTGGGAGGCAAGCCCGTAGCCCCTCCCCTTCCATATAGCTGTGCGCCGTAGGCCATCGCCAGCGTCAGGCCCCCTCCGCCTGCAGGGGAGAAGACATGCACCGGGCCGAGCTCGTCGATCAGTTCATACATGATGGTCTGTACGCCCTGCATGCCCTCAGAGCAGAAGGCGTAGGCGCTGACCGGCAGGGGTGCGTCCAGCCGTTTCGAGATGCGCGACAGCTCCCAGAAGACATCCGAAGTGACCTTGCTGTCCTTCCCGAAGCCCCTGACGGAGATCGTCTCGGCCCCGTATAGCTGCATCTGTCGAACTTTCGGGAGCGGTGCCCCGTCGACGATCACCAGCACGCAGCGGATGCCGGCCGCTGCACAGTAGGCCGCCAGGGCGGCGCCCGTGTTGCCACTCGAGGTGGCGATGCAGAGGCGCTGCCCCTTCTGCCGCATGATGCCCGAGAATGCCGCCGCGAACCTGTCCTTGTAGGAGCCCGTCGGATTGAGGTTCTCGAGTTTGAAGTAGAGGTTGCCCAATCCCAGTTCGGGACCGATGCGCTTGGAACGCACGAGCGGCGTGTGGCCCTCTCCGAGCGTCACACGTGATGCCGGCTCCACCGGCACCAGGTAGGGTTCGTATGTCCAAAGGCTAGTACTCATCGGGAAACTGAAGGTGTTTCAGGGGATAGCTGTTCAGGTTCTGGGAGAAACCCCCGTCTATCGTGAGGCAGGTACCCGTGATGAAGGAGGCTGCGGGTGAGGCCAGCCATGCCACCGCTTCCGCGACTTGATCGGGGCGACCGGGCCCCGTGAGAGGGGTGGCATCGGTGAGGTAGCCGCCCAACCGGTCGGCCAGTCCCCGAGCCGACGCATCGGTCTCGTAGTCGTGGCTGAGTCCCGTGTCGATGAAGCCCGGGCGGATGCAGACCACCCTTATGCCGCTGCGACCGTAGGTGACGGCCATCTCGCGGGTGAGCCCCTCCAGGCCGGCCTTGGCGGCGATATAGGCGGGGCTGTTGCCGGCGGGACGCT
>RGVM01000860.1 GCA_010027295.1 Chitinophagia bacterium | reverse complement strand
GACTGCGTCGTTCGGCCATCAACTGTCGGATCTTGCGGTCAGCGTGCATGACGGTGGTGTGATCCCGGCCACCGAAGGCTTGACCGATCTTGGGAAGGGACAGGTCGGTGAGTTCACGGCACAGGTACATGGCGATCTGACGGGCCGTGACCAGGACCCGGGACCGGCTGGCGCCGCAGAGATCGTCCACTGTGACCCCGAAGTAGGAGGCGGTGGCAGCCATGATCTGGGCGGCCGTGATCTCCGGTCCGGCCTCGTTGGGGAGGAGGTCCTTCAGGACGACCTCGGTGATGGCGAGGTCGACCGGTTGGCGGTTCAAGGAAGCGAAGGCGATGACCCGGATGAGCGCACCTTCGAGCTCTCGGATGTTGGTGGAGATCTTCGAAGCGATGTATTCCAGGACCTCCGGGGGTGCATCCCGGCGCTCCTGAACGGATTTCTTACGAAGGATGGCAATGCGGGTTTCCAGGTCAGGGGGCTGGACATCTGTGATGAGGCCCCACTCGAAGCGGGAACGCATCCGGTCCTCGAAGTCCTGTAGGAGCTTGGGCGGCAGGTCGCTGGTCACGACGATCTGCTTGTTGGCGTTATGCAGGGTGTTGAAGGTGTGGAAGAACTCCTCCTGGGTCTGCACCTTGCCACTGAGGAACTGGATGTCGTCAACGAGCAGGACGTCCACGTCCCGGTAGCGCCGCTGGAATGCAGATGCCTTGTCGTCGCGGATGCTGTTGATGAACTCGTTGGTGAACTCCTCGGAGCTGACGTAGCGGACCCGATACTGAAACAGGGTCCGGACGTAGTGACCAATGGCGTGCAGGAGGTGGGTCTTGCCCAGACCGGATCCGCCGTAGACGAAGAGGGGGTTATAGGCGCGGGCCGGTGCCTCCGCTACCGCGACGGCCGCGGCATGTGCGAAACGATTGCTGGACCCGATGACGAAGGTGTCGAAGGTGTACTTCGCGTTGAGCCGACCGTCCTCCAGTTTGGTTCCCGGTGAGCCCATGCCCGGACGAGGCCCGTCTTCGATTCGCGGAGAGGTGGCACGGGGGGGTTGCGCGGCGATGGTGTCGGAACTCACCT
>RGVM01000859.1 GCA_010027295.1 Chitinophagia bacterium | reverse complement strand
GATGACCTCACCCTCGTACCGCACTCCCTTGCCCTTGTAGGGCTCAGGCTTGCGAATCTTCCGGATGTTGGCGGCAACCTCGCCGACCTTCTGCTTGTCGATGCCCATCACCTTGAACTTGACCGGGCTCTCAACCTGGAAACTGATGCCATCCGGCGCCTTGACCAAGACGGGGTGACTAAAGCCCAGAGAGAACTCCAGATCCGCGCCCTTGGCCGCCACGCGGTAGCCGGTACCGACGATCTCGAGGCTCTTCTCAAAGCCGCTGGTGACACCGGTGACCATGTTTGCGACAAGCGTGCGAGTGAGGCCATGGAGGGACCGGGAGTTGCGGTCATCATCCGGACGAGTAACCAGTAGCGTCCCGTCTTCGGCACGCTCCACCTGAATCGGTGCGGCGACATCCAGGGACAGGGTGCCTTTAGGCCCGGTAACCGTCACGGCGCGACCGTCAATGACTGCAGTAACTCCGCTGGGTAGCGGAATCGGCATACGTCCAATACGCGACATGGCAACTCCTACCAAACGTAGGCGAGGACTTCCCCACCTACGCCTTTCTGGTGAGCTTGACGGTCGGTCAGCAAGCCCGACGACGTCGAGAGGATGGCGATACCGAGGCCACCGAGCACACGCGGCAGTGCCGTGCTCTTGGCATAGACGCGCAGACCAGGCTTCGACACGCGCCGCAGACCGGCGATCGAACGCTCCCGCGAGGGACCGTACTTCAACTGCAGGGTCAAGGTCTTACCGATTGCGTCCTCGGACTGCGTCCAGCCTGCGATGTAGCCCTCACGCTTGAGGATCTCGGCAATGTTCACCTTGATCTTCGAGTGCGGCATCGTCACCGAGTCGTGGTACGCCGAATTGGCGTTTCGTAGCCGACTGAGCATGTCGGCTATCGGGTCAGTCATTGTCATGGCCTAGGGCCCTCCTCGCTGCGGTATCCCGGTTTGGGGACCTACAACGTCGTCGTTACCAGCTGCTCTTCGTTACTCCGGGAAGTTCACCTGCGTGTGCCATCTCACGGATGCAGACTCGGCACAGTCCGAACTTGCGGTAGACCGAGTGTGGGCGACCACA
>RGVM01000858.1 GCA_010027295.1 Chitinophagia bacterium | reverse complement strand
GAGGGCATGGAGGCGGTCCCAAAGGACGTCCGCCAAAAGGCGGATCGGCCCCCCGCCAGGGTTCCCCCAGCTGACGCGACGCCCCAGTTTCCTGATACCTTCCGGCAAGGGAATCCTGCAGAACCCCGTACGGACATGAGCACAAGCATATAAAAGGTTTCCATCGTCCAATCTGCCCTTATCCCCCATCCATGACAAAGGCCTCCCAAATCCAATGGGAGGCCTTAATCATGTATGATATTCGATGGAAGGCTTTACTCAGGCCCTCTTCTGCTTTGTCTTGGACAGTTCGGCTTCAACGGCCTTGCTGAGCTGGGCCAGGTTCGGCAGGCCCGTGAACCGCTCCCCGTTGATGAATATGGCCGGGACGGCGCGTACGCCGAGCTCCAGTCCTTCCAGGAGGTCAGCCCTGACAGTCCAGCCGAAGACCGAGTCGGTCAGGTTGGAGATGAAGTTGCGGTCGATGACGCCGGCCTCCAGGGCATAGTCGCGCAGGCTGATGCTGCCCAGGTTGCGTCGGTGGCGGAAAAGCAGGTTGTGCATCTCCCAGAAACGGCCGTGCTGCGAGGCGGCCACGGAGGCCTCGGCGGCCTTGTGCGCTCGCTGATGGACCTGCGTCAGGGGGAAATGCCTGAACTGAAAGCGGAGCTTCCCCTCGAACTTGGCGAGCAACTGCTCGATGACGGGCTGCAGCTTGGCGCAGGCTTCGCTCTCGTAGTCCCCGAACTCGATCATGGAGACGGGGGCAGACTTATCGCCCACCCAGATGTGCTTGGGGGGGATGATGTCGATGGCTTTATTCTTATGTGACATTCTGGCTGGCATTTCCCGGCGGGGGTTTCATCGCCGGAGGTCATGACAAAAAGGAGGCGTTCGCGGGTTTACCCGGCGAGACCTCCCTGGGATTTGGTTTTGTGGGGTTTCAAAGCGATAGGCGTGAAGGTCATTATTATATAGACAATTTGGAAGTCGTTTTGTCCACAATCCCTGCCCGAAATCCTGTTAAATATTTGTTAGATGGCTCCGGCCGGCTGTCCGGCCGTTTCCGCCGTCTCGTTCCGGAAGACCACCAAGCCGTCG
>RGVM01000857.1 GCA_010027295.1 Chitinophagia bacterium | reverse complement strand
GCGGCGGCGAATCATCGTGCGTCACCGCCGCCGCCGTCGCCGCCACCGCCGCCGACGGCGAGAGGAGGAAAAGTTGCGAAGGTGTGTTGCGACGATGGAGTTTTGAACGGAGCTGCTTTAGCAAGATGTCGTTCGAAGGGCATTCCTATTTGCTGCAGACCGTGGGATCGAGTGTGCCTCAGGATGCAAGCCGGCGGCTCTATCGATCCGAAGACTGGCAGGTATATCCCTGGACCGCACTTCGACCCTAACTATGACCCGACGAAGGTAGGTGCTCCTCCTGCAGGCTGGAAACCTGGTGTCAGCACCTATTCCTATTCCTACAACTACGATCATGATCCAATTACTGGCAAGTATATCCCTGGACCGCACGACGACGATAATGGTCCAAGTACTGGCAATATCCCTGGACCGCACAAGAATGACCCAACCGAGATAGGTCCTCCTGCAGGCGGGAAACGAGGTAGCAGTGGTGGCAGCACCTATTCCTATTCCTACGACGACGCGAATGGTGGTCGAAGACGGAAATGTAAGAAAGGCAGGCCCTGTCCCGCCGGAGGTGATGACGACACCTATTCCTATGACGAAGATGACGATGGTGGTGTTGGCGGAAGAAAGAAGTGTAAGAAAGGCAAGCCGTGTCCCAACGGAGAGGGCGACAGCTATTCGTACGACGATGAAGATGGTGGCGGGAAGAAAAAGTGCAAACCCAAACCAGGCAAGCCCTGTCCCGCCGGAGATGACAACAGCTATTCTTACGACGATGAAGGTGTTGGTGGGAAGAAAAAGTGCAAACCCAAACCCGGCAAGCCCTGTCCCGACGAGGACTCCTACTCTTACGACGAGAGCGGTAACAAACGGAGAAAGAAGCCCGGAGCGGAAGGCGAAGAAGGCGATGTGAGCGGAGGACGCAAAAAGCGTCCAGGCGGTGCAGACTCCTATACTTATGACGAGAACGGTAACAGGAGAAAGAAGCCCGGAGAAGGCGATGAAGACGAGGATGGGGCAAGGAGACCCCGCGGGGCTGGCTACGGTTTCCATGGATTCACTCACCGTACCATTCGCCGCGGCACCGTGCTCG
>RGVM01000856.1 GCA_010027295.1 Chitinophagia bacterium | reverse complement strand
TTGACGTCACTTCCACTAAAGTTTGGAGTGATGAGTATCGGCGTATGGTCCCGAACCATTGGAACCAGAAATCGCATGCATTGGTCGGCCTTCTTCGTTGGACCGCCCACCTCCCACGCCACACCGCTGGCATGCCCAGGAGGGAACGTCAGGGCTACGGCATCCCGCGTGACTCCGGAGGTTGGGTTCTGTACAAGGACGCGCGTCGTGCGCTGCGCCTTTCCCACCTAGAGTTCAACTCTGTCATGCTGGCATGTGCCGTATCGTCCAAGCGCCGCCTCGTGGCCAACGCCTACGTGAACGATGACACCGGTGAGTTCACTTATCTGCACGCGCTTAGGCCCACGCAGGGATACGGGAACTGCGATTGGATTCAACCTCTCCGTACCTATGCCAACATTGACCCGCAGCTGTATTCCAGGTTGTCGTGTCTTGTGCATGGTACTCGCATGGAGTGTGTTCTTTCCATTGCGGAATATGGGCTTTGCCCTGGCAGTGCCCTCCCTGCGATCAGTCCCACTGTCCGTGGAAGTGCCGGTTCGTCCGGTGCGTTCGCGGTTCAGGAAGCCGTCGGCGGTGGAAGTGCTGGTTCGCCCAGTGCGTTCGCTGCCCCTGACACACCAGTCGATTCTTTTACGGCGGCCGTGGGCAATCTCAAGCGCAGCAATCGTAATGACTTGCATATGGCCTGTTTTGCGCCCTGGTCATCCCAAGTGCTCGCAGGCATGCATTTCGCGGCTGACACGCACGTCTGGGTGCGTATGGATGCCCTCGATGAGACTGTTCAGTTGTACGCCAGCTGGACTATGGTCATCCTCACCCGCGATATAATCGCTCCGCACCAGATCGAAGCCATGACACGGCTTGTTCTTGGCATCTACCGTGTCATTTTCCACTATTCATACGCGGAACGCACCGTGACAGGACATGTGGGAGGTAGTGCCCTCTTTGGCGGTGCCGGTTCGCCCGGTGCGGCCATCGAGCCTAGTTCCCACCTGTTGCGGGGCCGATGGTTTCGGTGCCCCTGTTGCCAGTGGCCACTCCGAGGAGGTTTCCTCGAGTGCCCTCGGTGCGAGGCCGA
>RGVM01000855.1 GCA_010027295.1 Chitinophagia bacterium | reverse complement strand
TCCCGCAAAAACCCAAAGGTGCTCATGGCCCTCGTCGAGGCCAAAGCCTCCAAGAGCCTCGACACCCTGGGCTCCGGGGTCTATCGCTCGGAGGATGCCGGCAAGTCCTGGCGCTATGTGAACACCTACAACAACCGGCCTTTTTACTACAGCCAAATTCGCATCAACCCACTCGACGACCAGCGGGTGTATGTACTCACTACCCCGTTCATGGTCTCTTCCGACGGCGGGAAGACCTTCCGCGACGGCAGCGAAGACGAGGAAGTACACGGCGATTTCCACGCAATGTGGCTCGACCCCACCCATGCCGACCGCTACTACCTCGGGGCTGATAAAGGGGCTTCCCTCACCCACGACCACGGCGGCCACTTCTTCCTGTTTGACAACCTGCCCATCGGCCAGTTTTACCGCATCGGGGCCGATATGCGCGAACCCTATACCGTCTATGGCGGCCTGCAAGACAACGGCTTCTTCTCCACGGCGAGCTTTACCCGCGATGCCCGCGGCATCCTCAACGACGCCAACTACAAAGTCCACTGGGGCGACGGCCAGTACGCCATCGCCGATCCTACCGACTGGCGCACCGTCTATACGTCTATGGAAAACGGGAGTATCTTCCGCCACGACCCCATGACCCGGGCCTTGACCCGCATCTCACCGACGCCGTCCACGATCTCCAACTACCTCGATGCCGTCCCGGAAAGCGAGCGCAAGAGCGGAGACCCGTTCCGATACAACTGGTCGGCCCCGCTCGTCCTGTCCCCACACGACCCGCGCACGCTGTACTTTGGCGGAAACTACCTCTTCAAGTCTGCCGACCAGGGCAGGAGCTGGCAGATCATCTCGCCCGACCTGTCCACCAACCACCCCGTCAAGCGGAAGCGCGGGGGAAGCGGGGGCGTGACCCCAGACAACACAGGTGCCGAAACGCACTGTACCATCTATACGATCGCTCCATCCCCTGTCAGCCCTACCGTGCTCTGGGCGGGCACCGACGACGGCAACGTACAGCTCACCCGCGACGGGGGGCGCTCCTGGACGAATGTGCGCGGCAATATCCCCGGGGTGCCCGACAGCACCT
>RGVM01000854.1 GCA_010027295.1 Chitinophagia bacterium | reverse complement strand
GCCGTGGTTGAACTGTGCGGGCCTAACTCATCGGCAGGCAGGGAGCTCGGCCCGGCGGCCAAGCATCAGTGCGAGGGCTGCGGGCCGCGGCGACTCGAAGCTGGAGGTGACAGGAGCTGCTTCGCCGCAACTCGGCGGCGCACGACTCGGACGCAGCTCGTCACCTCGTCCGGACATTGGGCCGACTCGGATGTCAGCATCAAATCCTCTGCGACAAGGACGCGACATCGTGGCTGGGGACGTAGCAGCCCGAGTCATGTAAGGAGCGTCGCGCAGCGTGGCTCGGCCATGGGCTAAGGAGGCACGGCGCGTGCGCAGTGGCCCAGTCGAATGGAACTCCAAATTTCCAACGGCATTTGGTCCTTGACTCAGATTTACCCCATGTCCTCTTGACTCGGAAGCACGCAGCATAAATTCTACCTTTGTACCAGTCAAAGCAGAATCAATTCCGACAAGGCGCTGCTGCTTGCATCTGGACACTCGTTTCCAGGATCGATTCCGCAATGTCTTCGGGTTCCAAGGCAGACATCTTAGTTGCGTTCGGGGAAGTCCGGGAGTACGCGCAGCGTGTACTCGCTGCCGAGGTGTCTCAAGCGGAACGTAACTACGGGGATTTTCCCTTTCCGGAGTTTAAGGAGGTCTTTGATGGCCGACAACGTCAACTTCTGTCATGCCCTACATTTTTCGATGAGATTTCGCGTCGCTTCAGGAACGAGTCTGGCAGGAAGCAGTTGGATGAACAGGAGAGTTGGATCGTCGGTGGGTGTGTGGGTGTTACTCTGCCTTCGTCGGAGAGCATCATCGGCCCGCACCTCGGTATTCCGGGCCCAGCTTTCGCGTGCCATCACTGCGGGGAGGACGGCCATTGGCGAGGCGAATGCCCTGCGTTTTGGGGCTCAAAGGACTTACCGCTTCCTGGTTGGAGGAGGAACGGCAGGAAGGACCGCAATGCCTGGGATGGTGAGAATCCTAAGAAGGAGACCTTCAAGGCCTGGGTCAGGTTCATCAAGGACAACTTCGATAACAAGGGGCAGCCGGCCCGTGTGGATGGGGCGCCGGCTTTCGACGACTACAAGGACCGCGCCGTGAA
>RGVM01000853.1 GCA_010027295.1 Chitinophagia bacterium | reverse complement strand
ACGCGCATCTCGGATGCCGACGGCGACGGCGTGGCGGACCGATACGAGGCGTTGACCAGCAATTGGGGCTATGCGGAGGGACATGAGTTCGCGTTTGGCTCGAAGCACGACCCCGAGGGCAACATCTGGGTCGCCCTGGGGCTCAGCGGGTCGTACGAGTCGCACAACCTGTTCCGCGGCTGGGCGGTGAAGGTCACGCCGCAAGGCCGGATGGTTCCAGTTTGCAGCGGCTTGCGCAGCCCCGGTGGCGTCGGGACCAACGCGGCCGGGGCCATGTTCGTCATCGAGAGCCAGGGGCCATGGAACGGTTGTTGCTCGTTGAAGCCGCTTCAGGAAGGGGCATTTCTCGGGCATCCGGCGAGCTACAACTGGTACCCATTCGCACCCAATGTCCCGGCTCCCGCCGTGGAGCCCCGGAGCGATTCCCGAATGGCCATCGAACGTAGGCGCGTGAAGGAGTTGGTGCCGCCCGCCGTTCGGTTTCCGTACATCAAGATGGGACGTTCCATCTCCGGCTTCCGAACCGACACGACGGGCGGGAAGTTTGGCCCGTTCCGCAACCAGATTTTCCTCGGGGACTACGCCCTCAGCATCATCCTGCGGGCGACCACCGAGCGGGTGAACGGCGTGTGGCAAGGCGCCTGTTATCCCTTCCGGGAGGGGTTGGCGACGGGGATCATGAACGTCGAGTTCACGCCCAAGGGCCAGCTTGTCGCGGGCGGATTCACCACGACAAGCCAATGGCCCGTCCGCGGCACGGAGCCCTTCGCGTTGCAACGCATCGACTGGAATGGCGTGACGCCCTTTGAGATCGAGGAGGTCAGCATTCGGAGGGACGGGTTCCTCGTTCGGTTCACCTTGCCCGTGGAACCGCAGGTGGCAGCCCAACCGACGTCCTACACGATCACCTCGTACACGCACGTGTACCACGCCGGATACGGAAGCCCCGAGGTGGACCATGTCGCGCACCGGGTTTCCCGGGCGGTTCCGGCCGAGGACGGCCTCTCGGTGAGGCTGTACCTCGACCAGATCATCCCGGACCACATCCATGACTTCGACCTTTCCAAGGTCCGGTCCCGCGACGGCAAGCCACT
>RGVM01000852.1 GCA_010027295.1 Chitinophagia bacterium | reverse complement strand
GGGGTCACATCTAAACTATTGACATTTGTTCGAGTGACCCTGGGTGAAACGGGCCCATGCAAGGTCCTGGGTTCTTCGCGCAACGACTCGTCTCTTGTCCGGACCCGCCCTCGGGCCACCGGCTTCCCCCGGATGCCTGCCTCCGATTCGTGCGAGCGGAGGATGGCTCGCCGGGACGTCAGATCTCAGCATCCACGCCTCGGCGAGCGCTCGGCCCCGGATCGCTCGGCTGGCGTCAGCAGTCGAGTGACTGCGGCGTGGGAGGTTCTCCCCGCGAGGGGATGACGCCAACCATCCGCACCGCCCGAAATGTCAATAGTTTAGATGTGACCCCTTTGCCCCACCCTTGGCTTATCCCAGCGAACCCTTCGTGCCCGTTCCTACGCCGCATTGCAGGCGCACCTTGGGGATGGTCGAGCCCATCCGAGACGATTGCTTCGTGTGATCATGAGCCGCGAAATGTGCGGGAAGCCGAGCCCACCGGACCCGGTGAATGGATGAGCATGGAACGTGCTGTGGCGGGCCTGCGGCAGACTTTGACGGCGGAAGGGTTGCGGGTGCAGGGTGCGTGCATGAGGTCCTTCACGGCGGTGGTTGAGAAGTGCGCGGACACCGGGCTTTACGTCGGATATGTGCCTGGGTTTTCTGGCGCTCACTCCCAAGGGGAGTCGCTGGATGCCTTGCGGGAAAACCTCGAGGAGGTCCTGGGCATGTTGCTCGAGGAGGGAGAGCCCCCCTTGGAATCCGAGTTTGTGGGCACCCAGACCATCCAAGTGAGGTAGGTCGTGGGGAGCCTTCCGGTGCTCAAGCCGCGTGAGGTGTGCCGAATCCTTGAGGCCCTCGGTTTTGTCCTGGTGCGCCAGCGAGGTTCGCACATGCAGTACCGTCACGCCGATGGTCGTGGGACCACGGTCCCAAATCATGGCGGAAGGGACATTTCCCCCGTTCTTTTGAGGCAGGTCGCACGCGACGTCGGGATGACGGCAGAGGAGTTCATCCATGGCCGATGACTCATGGACGCCCAACACGTGGCTGCACACGAACTGCCGATCCTTGATCCAAGGTTGGGCGCGCCCGCTCCCGAACCTCGACACCCCG
>RGVM01000851.1 GCA_010027295.1 Chitinophagia bacterium | reverse complement strand
AGGCGCGAACATCGACCCACTTCTTGCCAAAGATTCAATGCTCGCCGGAAAGTTTAACCTAGCATCCATTCATGGTCCTTGTCATTGTGGAACCGCCAGATGCGCTTTGGTCCCGCCATCACATTCAGATAATACACATCATAGCCATGGGGGGCTGCGACAGGGTGGTATCCGCGCGGGACCAGTACGACATCGGAATCATGGAAGCACATGGTCTCATCGATCGACCGGTCATCGGTATAGACGCGCTGGAAGGCAAATCCCTGCGGGGGATTGATGCGGTGGTAATAGGTTTCCTCCAGCATGGATTCATGCGGCAGATTGTCCCGGTCGTGCTTGTGGGGCGGATAGCTTGACGAGTTTCCGGCCGGTGTGATGACCTCCACAACCAGCAGGCTTTCAGCCAGTTCCGTCTCGGGCAGGATATTGCAGACATGCCGGATGTTGCTGCCCTTGCCGCGGGTTAACTGTTCCATATGCGAGGGGTCGATTATCCGTGGCGGCAGCAGGCCTTGAGCCGGATGCACCTGTTGATGGCCGTGAGCTCCAAGCCCTGCTCCATGTAGAACTCACGCAGGCGCTCCTTGTCCTCCTCGAACACGTCGTCCTTGAGCTTCCCCGAGCCCGTGATCCACGAGAACATCCACCACCGGCGCGTCTTCACCACCCGGCGCAGCTTCCGCTGCTTCATGTCCTGGGCGCCGTCGAAGAACACGTCCGTGATGCGCACCTTCGGCGCCTCCACGACCTCGAACGTCACGATGCCGCGCCCCAGCTCCTCGTTCACGCTGGGCACCGCCCGGACCTCCGTCTTCTGGAGGCCGGCCTTCTGGTACATCTTCAGGATCTCCTGCGAGTCGTTGAACAGCTTCAGCTCGTCCAACGGCTCGCCCACCTTCGACGTCAGCTTCTTCCGAAGACGGCTCGTCCGGTACTTCTTGTTGCCGCTGAACCGGATCTCCGTGAGCACCGGCTTCCCTTGCAGCCGGTACGTCAGCGTCACCCCGACGGCATCGCGTTCCTGGCCCACCCGGATGTTCGAGAAGTACCCGGTCCGGTAGAGGTTTTGGATGTCCGCGTCGATCGCCTCCTGCGAGAAG
>RGVM01000086.1 GCA_010027295.1 Chitinophagia bacterium | reverse complement strand
ATGCTCCTTCTCACCGGTGCGTTCCGTCTGTATCCTGACGGCTTCCGTCTCGGGATGTCTGGGCATGGGTGGGTATTGTCGGTATGGGACTATGGATGCGGTTCAATCCTCCGCCGGGACGGATATGCCGTTGACGGTGACCTGCCAGGTGATTGTCGCACCGGCGCGGCGGAGGGTCTCGGCCACGGAGCAGTATTTCTCGACCGACAGATCCACGGCCCTCCGGGCCTTGGCAGGTTCTACGTCGCCTGTGATGTGGAAACGGATATCGATGGTCTCCCAGAGCGCGACATCGCCATCCTTGCCACGTGCGCCGTCAACCTCCATCTCGAGGCCGGCGAGTGACTGCCTTTGCTTCTTGAGGATGCTGACGACGTCCACGCCACTGCAGCCGCAGAGGGCGGCCAACAGGGTCTGCATGGGACGGAAGCCGGTACCTCCTCCGCCCTGGTCGACAGGAATGTCCATGCGGAGCGTGTGGCCCGCTTCGTCGGAGATGTCGAAGCCAAAGTCGGGATCGGTGAGGGCGGCATGTATCAGCGGCATCACGGGGTCTTTGCACGAAGATAATCCAAGCCTGCGGAAAGCATGGCACTCAGGCGGATGCGGCCTGTATGCGATGCATGCATTCCTCCAGGCTGGTGCGCCATTGGGGCGGTACGATGCCAAAAGTCTCCCTGATCCGGGTGGTGTCGAGCACACTATAGGCAGGCCTCCTAACCGGTGTGGGGTACTCCGCCGTCGTGATGGCACGTACCTCGCAGGCACTCTCCAAGATATCTCGGATGGCGGTGGCGAATGCATGCCAGGTGATGGCCCCCTGGTTGCAGAAATGGTAAATGCCAGGATGGAGGCGACCTCCGTCGATGATGCGCAGCAGACAGTCGGCCAGGTCGCGCGCATAAGTGGGGCATCCCCACTGGTCAGCCACTACGCCGACGGACGCACGCTCCCTCATAAGCCGAATCATGGTCCTGACGAAGTTGGTCCCCTCTTCGTAATATACCCAGGACGTACGGAAGATCAGGCAATCCGGAGCCTCGCGGAGCGCCGATTCCTCACCCTGACGCTTCGAGGCCCCATAGACGGACTGCGGGTCCGTGGGGTCGTCCTCGAGGTAGGGCCTGTGGGCATCCCCTCTGAAGACATAGTCGGAGGAAACATGCATCAGGCGGGCACCGGAGTCGCGACAGGCGGAGGCCAGCCAACCGACCGCTGCAGCGTTGATGCGGTAGGCCTGCTCCACTTCGGTCTCGGCCCTGTCGACGGCCGTGTAAGCGGCTGCGTTGATGCATATCGTCGGCCGCCACTCCGAGAAAAGGGCACGCACCCTGTCGGGTTCGTCAATGGGCAGCATTCCTCGGTCTGCAAAAAGGTATTCGTGTTCTGCATGTCGGACGGACTCCGACCGGAGGGCCCGGCCCAGCTGACCGTCGGCTCCCGTCACTAGGATGCGCATGGGGGTAGAAAGGCTCATTCGAAGGCGTATCCGAGGTCCCGAAGCAGGGGCATGCTCCGGTCCCTCCCCGATACGACCCTCTCGGAAGTCGGAACTCCCCAGTCAACATCGATATCGGGATCGTCGAATCGTATGCCCGCCTCTAATGTCCGGCTGTAATATTTGTCGGTCTTGTAAAAGACTTCAGCCCTGTCGGAAAGGACGGAGAAGCCATGGGCATACCCCCGCGGGATTAGCACCTGATGTCTGGCCTCGGCGTCGATGTCAATGGTAATGTACTGCCCAAAGGAAGGGGATCCTCGCCGGATATCCACGACTATGTCACGGATGCTGCCGTAGATGACCTGTACCAGCTTCGTCTGAGCCTCGGGATCCTTTTGGAAATGCAACCCTCTAACGACGCCGCGGACCGAAGAGGAAAGGTTGTCCTGCACCCATACGAAAGGGATGCCCGCCTCCTCATAGCGACGCTGGTTGAAACCCTCCAGGAACAGCCCCCTGTCATCCGCGTACAGGTCGGGCTCGATGACAAGCACTCCCTCGAAAGGCGTATGACGGATCTTCATCGGAGGATTTGGATTATCGATTCGAATACTGCCGCTGATAGTATTCCAGATAACTCCCACTGGTGATGTGCTCCACCCAGGTGGGATTCTGCAGATACCAGTCGACGGTGCGACGGAGTCCCTCTTCGAACTGCAGGGTCGGACTCCAACCCAACTCCCGGTGGATCTTGGACGCATCGATCGCATAACGCTGGTCATGCCCCGCCCTGTCCTTCACGAATGTGATCAACGAGGCACTGTCACCCTCTGCCCGACCAAGCTTTTCGTCCATGATGCGGCATAGCAGGTGTACCAGATCGATGTTCCTCCACTCGTTGAAACCGCCGATATTGTAGGTTTCTCCATTACGCCCCTGGTGAAACACCACTTCGATGGCCCGGGCATGGTCCTCCACCCAGAGCCAGTCGCGCACGTTCAGTCCCTCGCCGTACACGGGCAGGGGCTTTCGATGCACGATATTGTTGATCATGAGAGGGATGAGCTTCTCAGGGAACTGATGCGATCCGTAGTTGTTGGAACAGTTGGATATGACGACGGGGAGCCGATAGGTGTGGTGGTAGGCTTTAACCAGGTGGTCTGAGGAAGCCTTGGAGGCGGAATAGGGCGACCGGGGATCGTAGGGCGTTTCTTCCGTGAAGAGGCCTGTATCACCAAGACTCCCATAAACCTCGTCCGTGGAAACATGGTAGAAAAGAACGTCTTGACGGTCCTTCCAGTACCTGCGGGCCGTGTTGAGGAGCACTGCGGTGCCCATGACATTGGTTCGGATGAAGGAGAGCGGGTCGAGGATGGACCTGTCCACATGACTCTCTGCGGCCAGGTGTATCACAGCATCCACGGCATGTTCGGAGAACACCCGGTCGATTGCCTTTTCATCTGTGATGTCGGCATGTACGAACACGTGGTTCGATGCCGACTCGATGTCGCTAAGGTTCTCAAGGTTTCCCGCGTAGGTGAGTGCATCCAAGTTCACGATGCGGTACTCGGGATGGCTTCCGATGAATAGGCGAACGACATGTGAGCCGATGAATCCGGCCCCTCCGGTAATTAGTAAGGTCCTTGCACTCATGCGATTGCGTTCAGAGGCTCCAGTAGTCCCTCTCGGTGATGCGTCCCTTAAAGACCCCTTTCAGATCGGCAATGAGGCCTGTCGGGCGACAAAGGGCGTACAGGTCTTCCGGCATAAGCGCCTTGTAGGGGGCATGGGGTGTGGCGATGACGATGGCGTCATAGTCACGCCCGTCGGCGGGCGCAAGCTGCAGCCCGTATTCGTGCTCCACCTCGTCGGGCTCTGCGAAAGGGTCAACTATGTCCACGTCGATATTGAAGGCCTGTATCTCCTTTACGGTATCGATGATCTTGGAGTTTCTGATGTCGCTTACATCTTCCTTGAAGGTTACGCCCTTGACCAGGACCCTTGCCTTATTGACGTCGGGCGCGTTGCGAAGCACATGCTGGATGACTTTCCGGGCGACGTTCCGGGCCATGTTGTCGTTAATGAACCTGGATGCGGCGATGACCTTTGCATCATACCCCAGCGCTTCCGCCTTGTGGGTGAGATAGTATGGATCCACACCGATACAGTGCCCGCCGACGAGACCCGGCGAGAACTTCAGGAAGTTCCATTTGGTCCCCGCCGCCTCGAGCACGTCGTATGTGTTGATGCCCATGCGGTCGAAGATCATCGACAGCTCGTTCATCAAGGCGATATTGAGGTCCCGCTGCGTGTTCTCGACAATCTTGGCCGCCTCGGCGACCTTGATGGAAGGTGCCCTGTGCACACCTGCATCCACGACAAGCTCGTAGGTCATGGCGATCTCCTCCGTGGCTATAGGGTCACAACCGGAAGCGATCTTCACCACGTTTCGCAACGTGTTCTTCTTGTCGCCGGGGTTGATACGCTCGGGAGAGTAGCCGAGTTTGAAGTCGACGCCCATCTTCAATCCCGAGTTCCGCTCGATGACCGGCAGGCAGTCCTCCTCGGTGCATCCCGGATACACTGTGGACTCGAATACGACGTAGTCGCCTGTCTTGACGACCTTGCCGATCGTTTCGGAGGCGCCCAATACGGGCTTCAGGTCGGGTATATTGAATTTGTCGACGGGAGTGGGTACAGCGACTACGAAGAAACGGGCCTCCCGGAGCACTCCTATGTTGTCTGTGAAGACGATATTCCTGCCCTTGAACTCTGACTCTTCGACCTCCTTGCTAGGGTCCACGCCCTTCTGCATCATCTTGATGCGCTTGGGGTTGATGTCGAAGCCGATGACGGCAATGCGTTTTGCGAATTCAAGGGCTATGGGCAGACCGACATAACCGAGTCCTATGACACCCAGTTTGGCCTTCCCGTCAAGGAGATCCTGGTATATTTTCATGGTTATCTGGTAGAGTTGAATTCCTTGGGTTGGAGGTAGAGGTCCTCCCGGGGAAGTGACCTGAAGTAATCATAGGTGAGTCGGAGGCCCTTGGCGCGATCGACACGGGGTTCCCAGCCGAGCAAAGCCTTGGCCTTGGAGATATCGGGCTTGCGTTGCTTGGGGTCGTCCACGGGTAGTGGCTTGAAGATAATCTTCCTGTCCGTCCCGGTGAGCGAGATGATCTCCTGTGCGAATTCGAGCAGGGATATCTCCACCGGATTGCCGATGTTGACGGGATGGGAATAGTCGGAATGCAGCAGCCGGTAGATGCCCTCCACGAGGTCGTCCACGTAACAAAAAGACCTTGTCTGACTGCCATCTCCGAAGACAGTGAGGTCCTCGCCACGGAGGGCCTGGCCGATGAAGGCTGGGAGTGCACGACCGTCATTTAGGCGCATCCTCGGCCCATAGGTGTTGAAGATGCGTACGATGCGGGTTTCCAGCCCGTGGAAGGTATGATAGGCCATGGTGATGGACTCCATGAACCGCTTTGCCTCGTCGTAAACCCCGCGGGGGCCCACTGGGTTCACGTTGCCCCAGTACTCTTCTGATTGCGGGTGGACAAGCGGGTCGCCGTAGACTTCGGATGTGGATGCCACCAGGATCCTTGCCCGCTTGGACTTCGCCAGGCCGAGGCAGTTGTGCGTACCGAGGGCCCCAACTTTCAGGGTCTGGATGGGAATCTTCAGGTAGTCGATAGGGCTGGCGGGTGATGCGAAGTGCAGTATGAAGTCGATTCGGCCGGGGACGTGTATGAACTTGGACACGTCATGGTGATAGAATTCGAATTCCTCGAGCTTGAACAGATGTTCTATGTTGCGCAGGTCGCCCGTCACAAGGTTATCCATGCCCACCACGTCGAAACCCTCGCGTATGAACCGGTCACAGAGATGAGAGCCCAAAAATCCTGCGGCGCCGGTGATTAGCACTCTTTTCTTTTCCATCTTGTGGATTGGGCATTTACAGGTTAGCCGGTCTTCCTACACTCACGTAGTGGAAACCTAGATCCCGGATAGCTTCGACGTCGAACAAGTTGCGCCCATCGAAGATAACCTTGTTTTTTAAATTTTTTACGATACGCAGGAAGTCGGGCGTACGAAATTCGTTCCACTCCGTCGCGATTATCAGCGCGTCGGCTTCCTGCAGTGTGTCGTACGGGTTGTCAGCGAAACGGATGCGGTCACCGTACAATGCCCTGACGTTATCCATGGCCTCGGGGTCGAAGCAGGCCACAGAGGCCCCTTCGGAGAGCATTGCGTCGATCATGTACAGGGCCGGCGCCTCGCGGATATCGTCGGTGTTCGGCTTAAAGGCCAATCCCCAGAGGGCGAAATGCCTACCTGCGATGCCGCCGCCGAAATAGGATCGGATGGAAGGCATGAGATGCAGTTTCTGCCTTTCGTTGACATCCATGACCGACTTCAGGATGCGGAAGTCATAGCCCACTTCGGAGGAGCTTTTGACAAGAGCCTGCACATCTTTTGGGAAGCAGCTTCCCCCATATCCAATGCCGGGGAAGAGGAAGCGCTTGCCGATCCGCTCGTCACTGCCGATACCCCTTCTCACAAGATCCACGTCGGCACCGAGGCGCTCGCAAAGTTGTGCGACCTCATTCATGAAGGATATCTTGGTGGCCAGGAAGGAGTTGGCGGCGTACTTGGTGAGTTCCGCAGAACGCTCATCCATGAAGATGACCGGGTTGCCGGAACGGAGATAGGGGCCATAGAGCTCCGACATGAGCTTGCGGGCGCGCTCCGACTGCGTACCCACCACGACCCTGTCAGGCTTCATGAAGTCGTCGACCGCCACACCCTCGCGGAGGAACTCGGGGTTCGACACGACATCGAACTCGCCTGCATAATTCTCGGCAACGGCGGCGCGCACCTTCTCGGCGGTTCCCACGGGCACGGTGCTCTTATCCACGATAACCACATAGCGATCGAGGATCCGGCCCAGGTCGCGTGCGACACCCAGCACATATTTCAGGTCGGCAGACCCATCCTCGCCCGGGGGCGTCGGAAGTGCCAGGAAGATGATGTCGGCCTCCCGGACGCCCTGGGCTAGGTCCGTGGTGAAGAGGAGGCGGCCCTCCTTGAGGTTGCGGAGGAACAGTTTCTCGAGTCCGGGCTCAAAGATGGTGATCTGTCCTGCACGGAGCTTCTCGACCTTCTTCGGGTCGATGTCCACACAGGTGACATAATTGCCCGTTTCGGCGAAGCATGTGCCAGAGACAAGGCCCACGTAGCCGGTCCCAACGACTGAGATCTTCATGGAATCATTTTTTGTGGATGAAGTCGACCACTGCAGATACAATCGCCTCCGTCTGTTCCGGCTCCATCTCCGTATGAATGGGCAGTGATACGACGCGTCCCGTGAGCCGGTCGGTCACGGGCAGGTCCTCGCCACCGGCACCCAGGTCGGTGAACATGCGCTGGCGATGGGCGGGCACGGGGTAATAGATCATGCTCGGTATGGATCGGTCCGCAAGATATTGCTGTAAATCGTCGCGGTCAACCCCTTCGAGCTGCAGGGTGTATTGGTGGTAGACATGCGTGCTGCGGGTCGACACATAGGGCGTCACAATCCGTTCCTCGCCGGCAAAGGCGGTGTCATAGGCGGCGGCGGCCCTGCGCCTGGCCTCAATGTAGGCGTCGAGACGCTTCAGCTTGACGTCTAAGATAGCGGCCTGAATCGCGTCAAGCCGGGAGTTGCAACCCACTATGTCGTGATGGTATCGGATCCGCTGGCCATGGTTGGCGATCATGCGTATCCGGTCGGCCAGGACATCGTCCTGCGTGAAGATGGCCCCTCCGTCCCCGTAGCACCCGAGGTTCTTGGAGGGAAAGAAAGAAGTAGTACCGATGGTACCCATCGTGCCCGTCTGCCGCACCTCTCCATTGGAGAATGCGTAGCGAGCGCCAATGGCCTGTGCGTTGTCCTCGACCACGGGGAGCCCGTGACGACGGGCAATGGCCAGGATTTCCTCCATCGGGGCGGACTGTCCGTACAGGTGCACCGGAACGATGGCCCGCGTTCTAGGTGTGATTGCGCGCTCTAGAGAATCTGGGTCCATGCAATAGGTACGGGAGTCCACCTCCACGAAGACGGGCTTGAGACGCAGGAGCGCCACTACTTCAGTCGTGGCGATATAGGTGAAGGAGGGGGTGATGACCTCGTCGCCGGGCTCAAGCCCCAAAGCCATCATCGCTATCTGCAGAGCATCGGTACCATTGGCGCAGGGAATGACATGACGCGACCCTGTCCAAGCCGCCAAGTTTTCGGAGAAGTCCTGCACGGCCTTCCCACCGATGAAGACCGAACTGTTTAGGACTGACTGTATAGCGGTATCCACCTCATCCTTGATGTGTAGGTACTGCTGCTTTAGGTCCACCATCTGTATGGGTCTCATCGCCAGTGTTTTGGGATACAAAGGTAACGAAAAAGGGGGCGTCGGGGAAGAGGCGTAGTTTCGCGGCAGACCCGAGTGCCATGATGATTGCCTACGATGTATTCCTCGCTGCCTACGGCTTCCTGATCCGGCTGGCCGCCCTGTGGAACCCGAAGGCGCGGGCCTGGTTCCTAGGACGCAGTCACCCGGAAAAGCCCCTATCCTCTCTTCGACAAAGCCCAGATGAGCGTGTGGTCTGGATACACTGTGCCTCATTGGGGGAATTTGAGCAGGGAAGGCCCGTACTGGATGCCATCCGGGTTGCCTACCCGCGGCACCGAATCCTGCTCACCTTCTTCTCCCCTTCCGGCTATGAGAACCGAAAGCGATATCAGAAAGCCGACCTGGTATACTACCTCCCGCTAGATGGCAGGATTCGCTCCCGACGTTTCCTCGATGAGGTCAGACCCTGCCTTGCGGTTTTCGTGAAATACGAGCATTGGTACTATTACCTCAAGGAGCTACACGCGCGCGGGATCCCCAGTCTCTCGGTGTCCGCCATCTTCCGCTCCACCCAGCCATATTTCCAGCCATGGGGGGGCTTCTGGAGGAGTCTTCTGTCCCTCTACGAGCGCATGTTCGTACAGGACCCCGAATCCCTACGGCTGCTATCCGGAATTGGCCTGGCAGGAAAGGCGGAAGTCTCCGGGGATACGAGGTTCGACCGCGTACTGGACGTGGCGGGCTCGC
>RGVM01000850.1 GCA_010027295.1 Chitinophagia bacterium | reverse complement strand
TCCCGCTCCGGAGCGGGAAAAATCCCGTTGAATCCCGTAGCTTAGACATTGCATGCGGCCTGTCTGCGAAGGTATTTTTGGCTTCGCGGGAAGGGATGGATGCAGGCAAGTGTCCAACGCCAGTTGCCGTATATCCGACCCTGCTCCCCGAAACCAAAACATCCTGTCGGACAAACCATGAGGAAGTCACTCCCATTCCTGTTGCTCGCATGCCTGACCCTTTCCGCCGCTGCGCAGCAGCCGGACAGGCGTCCCGATGTGCCGGAATCCCCGCACATGATACTGGGTGATGGCATGCCCTATGGCGGCGATGCCCGGGCGCTGTTCTCCCGATACCTGCCCGTGAGGGACGTTGACGAGCTTCGGCTGACGGCACGTGAGACTGATGCGCTCGGATTCGTGCATGAGCGGTATGCCCAATATTTCCGTCAGGTGCGTGTGGAGGGGGGCGAGTACCTCATCCATCTCCGGAACGGGGCCGTGAGCAGCCTCACGGGTGATTACCGGCATATCCCGGCGGATATGGACGTGGTGCCCTCTCTTTCGGCCGGGAAGGCTTTGGAGGATGCCCGGCGTCATGTCGGTGCCCGTGTCTATGCCTGGGAGCCGGATGTGCGGAAGGGCTATCCCGGCTATGCGGGACCGGGAGGGGAACTGGTGGTATGGGACGGGCCGCTGTCCGGCAAGTCGGGTCCCCGTCTCGCCTGGAAGTTCGACATCTACGCCCAGGAGCCGCTCTATCGGGCCTACGTCTTCGTGGATGCACGCTCCGGCGAAGTCCTTGCCTCCCATCCGCTGATCCATGACGCCAATACGCCTTCATCGGGGACGACTCTCTACAATGGCACCCAGACGTTCACAGCCGATCTGACGTCAGGTGTCTACAAACTGAGGTCGACCGCGACCACCGGAGGCGTGGAGACCTATAGTCTTGGCAACGGCACCAGCTATACTGCCGCCACGGATATCACCAGCACGACGTCCGTATTCACATCCGATCCCACCGCCAACCAGGCCCACTGGGGTGCGGAGAAGACGCTGGCCTATTACAAGACGGCCCACAACCGGTCCTCCTACAACAACCAGGGGGCGACGCTCACCCTCGT
>RGVM01000849.1 GCA_010027295.1 Chitinophagia bacterium | reverse complement strand
GTGGGATTTAGGATACGGTCAGGCTCGTAGGCGAGGACGGGCTGCAGGATGTGATGGATGAAGTGCCAGGTATCTGACTTCGACTTGTCATTGGCATTGCCTGTCGAGAGGATGCCGTTGTGAGCCATCCAGATACGGGAGGTGATGAAGTAGGGATGGCAGTTATCAAGGTCGATGTCGCCGTGGGTCTGCATACGGGCATGCCAGATGCAGGTACGGCCCTCGGCGTACTGACGATAGAACTCGATGAACTCGCCCACATTCTTGGGCAGAGCCTTCTTGACGATTACGTGGCCTGCCTCGGCGTACATGATGCCGAGACCGTCTTTGTTCTTGCTGTAAACATCAGCAAGGAATTCGTCAGAGAAACTGGTGGTGGAAGGTTGTTCAACTAAAAGGCACATAGTCTTTACTCCTAGAGAAAGGTCATAACATTGTTATGTGAATCAGGCTGCATCGGAAAGATCGATGCGGCCAGAGAGTCGGCTATTGACGTACTGGCGAAGAATCTTGGTTTCCTCCTTGAGGTGCTTGTTACAGAACGACATGAAGTGATTGACGGTCAGGTTGCGGATGCCTGAGACGGACGGTCGTGTGAATTCGAGGATGGCGTGGCAGAACTCGATGGCAGCGATGACTGACTCGTAGCGCAGGCTGCCCTTGAACAGGACGGGATCCTGGCCGACCCAGGCCACCTGTGCGCGGAAATCCGCGGGTGCGATCTGCGCCGTGTCGATGCCGTCGAGGAGCAGCTGCCCGCTGTCCGCCTCCTGGAGGCGGGCGAGAAGGCGCAGAAGCGTGGATTTGCCCGAGCCCACCGGGCCCATGACGGCCACGGCCTCGCCGGCCCCGATGGACAAGCGGTCGATCGACAGCACGCGGGTTTCGGAACGCGGGTAGGCGAAGGCGAGTTCCCGCACCGTCAGTTCGCCCCGGGCACGGTCGATGTGCACGTAGGTGCGTCGCGGGTCGTAGACGCCGGCCACGGACATGACCCGGTGCAGGGCGACGAACGATGCGCGGGCCTGCTGCCAGCGGGTCATGAGGCCCGCGACCTGGGCCATGGGCGTCAGGGCGCGGCTCGCCAGGATGCTGCAGCCGATGAGGGC
>RGVM01000848.1 GCA_010027295.1 Chitinophagia bacterium | reverse complement strand
CTAGGCCTCGGCAAAGAGCAGCAACGGGCCGTGGTGCAGCCCTTCATCCTGTCGGTTCAACTGCTGGCTCTCCTGATTTTCGTGATCCGGGGCGGCGTCTTCAGCGGTTGCCTGGGGATCCTCTGGGTCTCCTCGTTCACGGTCATCCTGCTCGCCACGAGACTCGGCGTGACGGCCTTCCGGACATTGTCGAATTCCGGCTACAACAGGCTGGTCATGATCCTGCTCACCATTTCCGGAGCCAGCCTGATTGCAAGGGGATGGGGCTTCTGGAACGGACTCTTTGCAAGGTTCGACCACTTCGTTTTCTCACTCTGAGCAAGACTGGGAATCATGGTAAAATGACCGCCATGACCCCTCTCCTCACGCCCGCCGAGCAGCATCTCTCCGACGCATTGAAGGCCTCGCTCGAGGCCGTCGAGACCCACCCCGTGTTCGGGGCGGTCCGGAACGAACCGCAGCTCCGGAGCTTCATGGAGCACCATGTCTTCCCCGTCTGGGACTTCATGTCCCTGCTCAAGTTCCTGCAGGCGGAACTGGCCCCTTCCTCTTGGCCCTGGATGCCGCGACCGCACGGGGATCTCGTGCGCCTGGTCAACGACATCGTGACAGGCGAGGAATGCGACAAGCTTCCCAAGTCCCACCGGAAGGAATCCTCCCACGCCAGTCATTTCGACCTCTACCTGATGGCGATGCGCGAGGTGGGGGCGGACACCACGCCGATCACGGAGTTCCTCGACATCGTGCGTTCGCGGGGGCTCGATGCGGCACTGGATGCCCCGATGGTCCCCGAGCCCTCGCGGGCCTTCATGAAGGAGACCTTTGCCCTGCTGCGGGAAGGGAAAGCCCACAAGGTCGCGGCCTCCTTCTCCTTCGGTCGCGAGAATGTCATCCCCGGCATGTTCAACTCGCTCCTGGCCAAGCTCGGCATCGGCGAGGACCGCGCCCCGATCTTCCATTATTATCTCAAGCGTCATGCCGAACTCGACGGGGATGAGCACGGGCCTGCCGCGCTCCGTCTTGTCGCCACGCTCTGCGGCGATGATCCCGGGAAGCTCGCGGAGGCCGTCGAGGCCGCCAAGGCCGCCCTCTCCAGCCGTGCCCGTCTC
>RGVM01000847.1 GCA_010027295.1 Chitinophagia bacterium | reverse complement strand
TGGTGATGTCGAGCCGTCCGAGGAGGTACCGGTTGCTGCGGCTAGCTTCGGTCCATTCGGTTCCCCTCCAGACACGCTCCGTGTAGGATTCGGTGAACGATTTCGCGCTATGTCCGAGCCGAAGGATGAAGCCGCGTCCCGTCACCTTCCCCAGGGTTCGACCGATGCCCATTTGGGAATAGAGGCCGGGCTTGTACGCCACCGGGGAAACGATCCCCCAGCCGCCCGTGTTCCGCTGATCGCTTGTCGGCCATGCGAGGTTGAGGCCGGCACCGGCATAGGCGAAGAAATGCCTCGGCTTCTCTCCCAGGGCCCGCTGCAGTTCGACGTACACGGGAATCGTCCGCAGGTAGTAATGGTCGAGTGCCGCTCCGAGGTGGGTGATATCGAGCCGGCCGTCCACGCCACTCTGGCCGTTGATGATGGTCTGGCCGAAGGTCTCGTGCACCTTCTGCCAGGAGAAGGATTCCTGCGCCGCCGGACCCTGCATCCCTCCGAGCCGGGAGATGAATAGGAGAAAGAACCGCATCCGTCAGGACTTTGTGATGGTCACCTTACCGGCGATGAAGGCCTGCTGCGGGTTCGAGTAGTCGATGAAGTGGATGCCATCCTTGGCGACGGTCAGCGCGATCCGGTTCCAGGCGATGACGTCGTATGCATCCGCCAGCGGGATGGTCTTCAGCAGCACGATGTTGTCGGGCTTGGACGCATCGTAGATCTTGAGTCCGTCGGAGCCATCGCAGATGAACAGCAGGTTGCCGTCCTTCGACAGGCCGGCGGGTCCCTTCATCGGATACGACTTCACCAGTTTGGGCGACATCAGGTTGGAGACGTCGACCACGTCGAGCTGGTTGAGGTTGCCGACACAGCGGTTGCCCGAGCGCAGGGTGACATAGGCATGCGTGTCATCGGCCACCACCGGGTCGCAGGCCCGGGCATGGGTGAACTGGCCAAGTTTCCGGGGGTTATCCTTGTCGCTCGCGTCGTAGATGAACATGCCCGTCTGCGAGCCCAGGAACAGTCGGTTTTTGTAGGGGAAGATCGTTTCGATGTCGCCCTGTTCCAGGGGCAACGTCTTGCGATAGACGGGGGACGAGGGGTCGGTGGTC
>RGVM01000846.1 GCA_010027295.1 Chitinophagia bacterium | reverse complement strand
TGAAGATGCGAGGCACCATGCGGCCTCCCACAACTTCATGGCCATGGAAGGTCCATCCGGTGCCGGGCTCGAATCGTTTGGTGGCGGGCTTGCCGATGTCGTGGAGTAGGGCTGCCCACCGGAGCCAGAGGTCGTCTGTATGTGGTGCGATGTTGTCGAGCACCTGGAGGGTATGGTAGAGGTTGTCCTTGTGGCCCTGGCCGTCGCGGTATTCGGCGCCCGCCAGGTCCGTCATCTGGGGGAACACGAGTCGGAGGAGGCCGGTGCGGTGGAGGATGTCGAACCCGACGGAGGGTTTTGGGCTGAGCAGCATCTTGTTGAGTTCCTCCGTGATGCGTTCCTGTGAGACGATGCGAATGCGGTCGCGGTTGCGGACGATGCCCTCCCAGGTGTCGGGATGTATGGTGAAGCCCAGCTGGGCGGAGAAGCGGATGGCACGCAGCATGCGGAGGGGGTCGTCGGAGAAGGCGGTATCGGGAGAGAGGGGGGTGCGGATAATGCCGTCGCGCAGGTCCTTGAGGCCTTCGTAGGGGTCATGCAGGCGGCCCCTGTCATCTGCGTTGAGGCCGACATGGAGGGCGTTGATGGTGAAATCGCGTCTGTCGAGGTCGTCCTGCAGGGTGCCTGGCTCGACGTCCGGGTTGCGGGAGCCCCGCTGGTAGCTTTCCCGTCGGGCGCCGACGAACTCGAGGTCATAGCCTACGACGTGGATATGTGCGGTGCCGAAGTTCTTGAAGAAGGAGACGGTAGGGGCGGGCCGGAAGCGATCGGCCATCCGGTGCGCCAGGTCGATGCCGTCGCCAAGGCAAACGATATCCATGTCGGCGCAGGGCCTTCCGAGGAGTCTGTCGCGCACGAAACCGCCTATGAGCCATGCCTGGACGCCGGCTTCTTCGGCGGCGGCGGAGAGATGCTCGATGAGCGAGGCTTCCGTGGGGGAGCAGGGGATGTCCATGGGCCTATAAAAATAATCAAAATTGACCGAGGCGCGGGCGTCAGGAAGGGATGCGGGCGAGCAGTTCCGCATCGAAGATGCCATGAGCGCAGCGGAAATGCCCTTGGGGGCAGCGCTTGTGGCCGTGGATGCCGCAGGGCCTGCAGGCAAGTCC
>RGVM01000845.1 GCA_010027295.1 Chitinophagia bacterium | reverse complement strand
TTGATCGGGTCCGGACGCGCGGGCCGCTTCACTTGCGCGCCCGGTAATCATGCGATAAGAAATACATGAAACAAGATTCATGTATTTCCCTACCTGTCCCACCTGAGCCACCTTCGGAGGAACCATGTCCAACGCGGATGCATCCCTGACCCGTGAGCAATACCTCGCTCTCCGGGATCCGGCCGGCGGCTATCCCGCCAATCACTTCGCATTCCAGCCACTGCTGAACGTCCTGCACGACCAGGGGGCCAGCACCATGCTTGAGGTCGGGATCGGCCACGGGAATGCGATCCAGTTCTTCCACGCTGCCGGCCTGGACATATGGGGGGTCGAGATCGACCAGGACCTGGTCGCCAAGAGCAAGGCCACCATGGAGCGCTGGGGGCTTCCTGCCGATCGCGTGGTCTGGGGCGATATCGAGGACGCCATGTCCCTGTCCGGGATCCGGCGCGCCGGACCATTCGATGCGGTCCTGGCAATGGGCGTGCTGCCCCACGTCACCTACGACCTGGTCGCCCTGCAGAACATGCGCACCCTGGTCGCACCGGGTGGGCGGATCTTCGTCGAGTGCCGCAACAAGCTGTTCTCGCTGTTCACCTTCAACCGGTACACCTACGAGTTCATCATGGATGACCTGCTCGCCGATGTTCCCGAGGACCTTCGGGCCAAGACCTCAGAGTTCCTCCAGACCCGAGTCGATGCCGAGGTTCCGCCGCGACCGACCGGGCACGCCCCGCGTTTCCACAACCCGCTGGACGTCGACCGCATCTTCATCGAGGCCGGCTTCACCGACGTGGTGATTCGCCCCTTCCACTACCACGCATCACTGCCCCGCTTCGAGTCCTCGCTCGGTGCGGCCTTCCGCGAGGCCTCCATCGCACTGGAGAACGAGCCCTCCGGATGGCGCGGTCTGTTCCTGTGCTCGGCCTTCGTCGTCGAGGCGCGCCGACCGCAGGAAGTCACCGCGACATACTGAGTCCAGACCGTCCTCGTCCACCCAGAACAGAACCCAGACCTAGGCAAGGAGAGCATCATGGGAGACGTCAAGACCCACTACGACGGGTCGGCACCCACGTATCACGAGCAGTACGATCCGGAACTCATCTGGAC
>RGVM01000844.1 GCA_010027295.1 Chitinophagia bacterium | reverse complement strand
GTGCTGACGTCCTGAATGAAGTAACCCCGACGGAAGTTTACCTGGTAGTTGGGTTGCTTGACGGTGTTCTGGTCGTCGCTGGGTTGCTGGGTTTTTGGGACCTGGATATTCCGGTTGAAATGGTTGTCCCAAGGGGCGTCGTAGAATCCGGGACCGTCGGGGACGGTGTATCCGAAGGGCTCATGCCGCCGGTTCTCGCGGAAGGCCAGATCGACCCGGTGCAGGCTTCGCAGGTTGCGCAGGGCCGCGTCGAAGGAACGAACCCGTGTCACCGAACCGTCGCGCCCCATCAAGTCTAGAACCTTGACGTCGTGACGAAGCAGGTCAGGCGCTTCCAGGGTCTCCCAGATCTCCACCTGGAACGCGTCGATCCATGGACAATGCGTGAGCACGACGCGAGCCTCCGGATCTACCGCGACATCCGTCGAGGACAGACGGACCCAGGCCTCCACCTGGTTCCGCACAAACCGTCCGCGCTCCCGCACCAGTTCCACCAGGCGCTTCCCAGTGTATTCGATCCGCAGGAAATTGCACAGGCGCCGGTCGTCCAGGTACACCTCGCCCTTGATCACCGACGCGTCCGACTTGGTCCGGACCTCCTGGACGTTATACCGGTAACGCGGGCTGCGCGTCGCGTTGAGATACTGAGCGTGATAGACACGGTCGGGAAAGAACACGACCTGGAAGATCGAGTTCGAGGGATGACTGGCGATGTCGTTGAACCGGGAGTCCATGGCGGGTCAGAGGACGTTTTGGGCGAGGTGTTCGCCAATGCGAAACGCATTGGCCTGAATGGTCAGTGTCGGATTGGCCCCACCGCTAGTGGGCATGCACGAGCCGTCGGTGACGTAAAGGTTGTCGAAGTTCCACGCGCGGCAGTTCGGGTCGAGGACACCGTCATCCGGCCGAATGCTGAAGCGGGCGCCGCCCAGGATATGATTAGCAATGCGGACTCCGTTCCCATAGACGCTGCCCTCCTCGATCATATCCGGCGTTAGTTTCCATTTCACCAATTCCATGGAAGACACGTATACTATGGCGAGAGATAAATTGTGTATTTTTCTGGCGGAACGCATTCGGTCGACCGATCGACCATGTAAATATAGACTT
>RGVM01000843.1 GCA_010027295.1 Chitinophagia bacterium | reverse complement strand
GAGTCAAATGAGCCCACTCCCGAGCCGCTCCCCTTCATCGTCGTCATCATCGACGAGCTGGCCGACCTGATGATGGTCTCGGCGCGTGACGTCGAGGAGAGTATCACCCGCCTCGCCCAGATGGCTCGCGCCGTCGGCATCCACCTCGTGCTCGCCACCCAACGCCCCTCGGTCGATGTCATTACCGGATTGATCAAGGCCAACTTCCCTTCCCGCATCTCTTTCCGCGTCTCCTCAAAGGTCGACTCGCGGACGATCATCGACACTAATGGTGCCGAACAGCTCCTCGGGCAGGGCGACATGCTCTTCCTCCCCCCCGGGACCGCTCGCCTTGTCCGCGTCCACGGGGCCTATGTCGACGAAAAAGAGGTGACCCGCATCTGCGACTTCGTCCGCTCCCAAGCCAACCCCATCTACGACGACAAGGTCGTCCTCAGCGAGAAAGAGGCCGACGGCGGCGAAGCGGGCGACCTCGTGCGCGATGAAAAGTACGACGATGCCCTCCGCGTCGTCCTGCAGAGCGGAAAGGCTTCGACTTCCCTCCTCCAACGGACCCTCCGCATCGGCTATGGCCGTGCCGCCTCCATCATCGACATGATGTTCCGCGAGGGGATCGTTGGCCCTGAAGACGGCAGCAAACCTAGACAGGTCCTCATTAAGGGTGATTTCCTTGAACGACTGGATCAACTGCGGGACGATCCCCCCTTCTAATCGCCCGTCCCCTGTGGAAATGTCTGGCTCCATTGAACCTGGCCCTGCTCTTTTTTGAACAGAAAAGGCTTTTCAGTTTAAGTTACTGAAAATAAACAGCTTATTGAACTGTCGAAATAGTGTGCAAAGTGCTATAAGTAGTGAATTTAGTTGGATTTAAGCCGACAATTCACAGATTATCCACAGGGTTTTCCACAGGGACTGTGAAAAACCCCTCCCTGAACGAGAGAAGAACCGAGCGCACATGAAGTTGCAACTGGCGTTGGACATGCCGGACCTGGCAACCGGGCTGGAGGTGGCGGGAAAGACGGCAATGTATGTCGATGTGATCGAGGCGGGGACCCCTCTCTTGATCCGGGAAGGGATTCGGGCGATCCGTGAGCTTCGCCGCCGGTTCCG
>RGVM01000842.1 GCA_010027295.1 Chitinophagia bacterium | reverse complement strand
GGAAAAAGTCATACCCTGGCGAGTTAACGCCATAAATTTTTTGTACTGTCTTGTTTTGTTTGTTTAGGTGCGAGGCTTAGTGGCGGTATTTCCGAACAATGCCTACGAGCACCCCTTCAACCTGAAGCTCGCCCTGAAAACCGGGTAGGCCCTCAACCGGCTTCTTCAAGCGAGCTGAGGCTGGAACGTCGGTATAGAAGTCATCTACCGACCGGGCGCCGATCCGGCGAAGCATCGCCTCCCGATCGGATGGCGTGAGGGGAAGATATCTCATGGTCTGGCCGAAGCCTCCTTGGGTGGATCAGGTGGACAGGCGCGCGCTTCACAAGCCCTTGCAGAATTCGGCGTAGGCGGTTTCGTTCATGAGCCCGGACGTTTCCGAGGGATCGGACATCCGAATACGACAGAACCAGCCCGCCCCTTCAGGGTCGGAGTTCACTGTCTCCGGGGCGTCCTGCAGCGCCGCATTCGACTCCGTGACCTCACCGCTGACCGGTGCATAGACATCGGAAGCGGCCTTGACGCTCTCCACGACGGCCATCTCGGCGTCTTTCTTCACCTTGCGGCCTGCATCGGGCAGGTCGACAAAGACGACGTCCCCAAGTTTCTCCGCAGCGTAGGCGGTGATCCCGACGGTTCCTGTCTCGCCCTCGATGCGGATCCATTCGTGTTCGCGTGTGTACAGCGTGGTCATTGTGGTCTCCCCTGGCGTCTGTATCGGTGTGGTGTGAACGGCAACGAGACCACTTCGGCCTCGAGGGCCTTGCCTCGGACGATAATGGAGACAGGCGAGCCGGGGCGGGCGAATGGGGCGCTGACATATCCCATCGCCACCGGCCCGCCGACGGACGGCCCGAAGCCTCCTGAGGTCACCTTTCCTATGAGGTCTCCCTGAGGCGTACGGATTTCCGCACCCTCGCGCGCGGGCGCACGACCCAGAGGCCGAAGTCCGACCCTCCTGCGGGTGGGGCTTGCTTTGAGCTCGGCCAGTATGCGTTCTGCGCCCGGGAAGTCAGCGCGCGAGCGCCTCGCCTTGGCGATCGTCCAGGCAAGGCTGGCCTCCACGGGTGACGTCGATGTGTCGATGTCGTGCCCGTAAAGGCACATGCC
>RGVM01000841.1 GCA_010027295.1 Chitinophagia bacterium | reverse complement strand
AACTCGGCTGCTGCCTCTCCACACTGCTCGCCCGACAGGAAAAGGAAATCAACCACTCCTTCGGCTGGACCTCCCCCCAAACCTGCTACGCTATGGCCCATGCACACCTCGCATGGCACCGCGCTATGGAAAAAGCCGGATACCTCCGCCCCATCCGCACCAAAAACTGCCTCCAACAACACCTCGCCGACTGGCAGAATCGCGGCTCCCAGGCCCCCCTCGGCTTCATTCAGACCATGGAAGGCGCTGACCCCATCCTCGTACCCGACACCATCAGCGAATTCCACGAACATGGCCTCCGAGCCATCGGACTGACACACTACGGAGCCAATCGGTACGGCGGCGGCACATCCTGCGAAGTCGGACTGGCCCTCGACGCCATCCCACTCCTCAAGCGCATCGAACAACTCGGCATCACCGTCGATGTCACTCACCTCTCAGACGTCGCCTTCTGGCAACTCCTCGACAACTTCAACGGACGCATCCACGCCAGTCACCAGAACTCCCGCCGACTGGCCCCATGGCAACGCCAGTTCTCCGATGAACAATACCGCGCCGTCATCGAACGTGACGGAGTCATCGGGATTGCCTTCGACATCATCATGCTGCAACCGGGATACGTTCGGCGAGTCAGTGAGCGACTGGTCAGCATGGAACGCGCCGTCGAAAACATCGACATCATCTGCCAACTCGCCGGAAACACTCGCCACGTCGGCATCGGCAGCGACCTCGATGGGGGCTACGGAGTCGAACAGACGCCCAGCGACTTCGACCGCTTCCGCGACCTCCAGAACCTCACACGACTCCTCGAAAACCGCGGCTACACACCCGCCGATATCGCGGCCATCATGCACGGCAACTGGATCCGCTTCTTCTCCGAAGTACTCCCCGCCGGCCCCAGCCCAACCTGATCGCACTGCTCCCGGCAGGCGCTGACACACCTCTCAGGCCTGCAGGGTTAATTTCCAGGCGAGTGTCGTCTCTCGCTCATGTCAGACGCCGAGGACAAAAAAACCGTAGCCTGGGCTTTAGCCCGGGCACGAAATTCTCGCCATGCTTGAAATCCCCAGTGTTTTTCGGGGATGGGGCCGAGCAGGAATGACGCCGTGG
>RGVM01000085.1 GCA_010027295.1 Chitinophagia bacterium | reverse complement strand
CCCTATTTTTGGAAAAAGCGCTGATGGACGTTTCGGAGATGCGGAGGGCCATCCGGGAGGGCAGGACGGAGGGATTGTCGGACCATCTGCGGGCCCTGTGGCACGAGGGGTCTGGCGACTGGGCGGCGGCGCATGCCGTCGTGCAGGACATGGACGATGCGGAGGCCGCCTGGATCCACGCGTACCTCCACCGCCGGGAGGGTGACCTTTCGAACGCCGACTACTGGTACCGGCGGGCGGGGCGGAAACGTCCGGCCATGGGCCTCGACGAGGAATGGGTCTTCCTGGTGGAGGCGTTACGCTGAGACATGCCTGCCGGGCTGCCATAGAAGTCCGGCTTCTCACATACACATCCAATACCACAGACACCGTTCACCCGGAATACCAACCCCACATGAGACGTATCGCCATCCTCCTCTCCTGCCTCGTCTTCGGCATGGTTCAGGCGCAACCCCGCAACGCCGGTTCCTCCGCTTCGGCCGGAACATCCGCAACTGTACCGTCCGCCCAGGGCCGCGGCGACAGTCTGCCGCGCCGGTCCTCCTACGACATCCCCTTCCAGCCCGACCAGACGGTCGTCACCGACCACGAGGTGACCATCCGCGGCCAGCGCGTGCCCTACCGCGCCACGGCGGGCATGCAGCCCGTCTGGGACGCGGAGGGACGCGTGCAGGCGGGCGTCTTCTTCACCTACTACGAGCGCAGCGACGTGAAGGACCGTGCCCCGCGCCCGCTGCTGATATCTTTCAACGGCGGTCCCGGCACCTCCTCCCTCTGGATGGAGCTCGGCTACACGGGCCCGCGCATCGTGCATATCGACGATGAAGGGTATCCGCTCCAGCCCTACGGCCTGAAGGACAACCCGCACTCGGTGCTCGACGTGGCCGACATCGTCTTCGTGGACCCCGTGAACACGGGCTATTCGAGGGCCGTGAGCCGCGACATTCCGACGAGCCGCTTTTTCGGGGTGAACGCCGACATCAAATACCTCGCCGAGTGGATCAACACCTTCGTGACGAGGATGTCGCGCTGGGCCTCCCCGAAGTACCTCATCGGCGAGAGCTACGGTACCGGCCGCGTGTCGGGACTGGCGCTGGAGCTGCAGCAGAGCCACTGGATGTTCGTGAACGGAGTGGTGCTCGTGTCGCCCACGACGCTCGGCATCGAGCGCGACGGTCCGCTGGCATCGGCGTTGAAGCTGCCCTACATGGCCGCCACAGCCTGGTACCATAAGTCGCTGCCGGCCGACCTGCAGGCGAAGGACCTGACCGAGGTGCTGCCCGAGGTGGAGGCCTTCACGGTGGACGAGCTCGTCCCGGCGCTGTCGAAGGGCGGCTTCCTCGAACCCGGGAAGCGCAGGGCCGTCGCCGCCCGGATGGCGCGCTATTCCGGCATCAGCGAGAAGGCCGTGCTGCAGAACAACCTCGACCTGCCGCTGTCCTTCTTCTGGAAGGAGCTGCTGCGCGACAAGGGCTATACCGTGGGGCGCCTCGACTCGCGCTACAAGGGCATCGACCGCCGCGATGCGGGCGACCAGCCCGACTTCAACGCCGAGCTCATCTCCTGGGAGCATTCCTTCACCCCGGCCATCAACATCTACCTGCGCGACGAGTTGAAGTACAAGACTGACCTCAAGTATTATGTCTTCGGTCCGGTGCAGCCCTGGGATCGGACGAACGACCGCACGGGTGAAAACTTGCGCCTGGCGATGGCGCAGAACCCGTATCTGCACGTCCTCATCCAGTCGGGCTACTACGACGGCGCCTGCGACTACTTCAACGCCAAGTACAGCATGTGGCAGCTGGATCCTTCGGGGAAGATGAAGGACCGCCTTTCCTGGGAGGGATATCGGAGCGGGCACATGATGTATCTGCGCCGGCCCGACCTAGAGGCCAGCAACGAGAGTCTGCGCAAGTTCATCCAGCGGACCATACCCGCTCCGGGCCGGCCGGCAAAGTATTGAGGACTGCCATCCAATGGTTGATCCCCTCGCCTGACCCTGCGAGGCAGTGAGCCCGTCATGCTCCGACCCAGCAGCGTCGGCGTGTCAAAGGTGGAATACGACCCTGTCGCCGGGGCGCAGGTAGACGACATGGTTGAGGTCGGTGTCGCGGGTCTTGCGCAGGGTGAATAGTGGCATGATGGTGGGCAGCGCCTCCACCTGGTAGACCTTCTTCGGCAGATAGGTGGATGTCGGCAGCTTACGGTTGCGTCCGGTGAACGCCTTCTCTACCAGCATCTCCAGGTTCTGGTTCTCGTCCGACTCGTGGTCGGGGTGTTCGAACACGTTGAGCGCGGCCTTTTCGGGGAAGTATCTCCAGCGACCCTTCCCGAAGTCCCAGTAGATGCAGTCATGCGAGTAATGGTAGGGTTTCTGCAGTTGCTGGAACATGGCTTTCACGAGGGGTTCCGGGAGCATGGACCGTACCCTGACGCCGTAGACGAAGCGAAGTTCGGCGGCCTGTGTGGGGTCTACCTGCATGTCGGGTTCTGGTTTCCAGGAGAGAAGTCCCTCCTGCCAAAGGAGGCAGGCCTGGTGGAAGTCAAATCCCTCCTTCCGTTCGAGTTCCTTCCAGGCGACGGGGAATCCTTTGATGCGAGTGAAGCAGGCGTCGAGGGGCAGTCTCGAGGAGAAGCCTGTCTTGACGAGAGCTTTCGAGACGATGCGCTTCATCTCCTCCAGGGAGCCGCTGCCGTCGAGGATGACGCTGTTGCCGCCGACGTAGCTGGAGAAGGCGGTGAGGTTGTTCTGGGTAAGGGGGTCGTCGACGGCGAACTGGCAGAGGAGTACATTGTAGGTGCGGACGAAGCGATCCACCAGGTCTTTCGGGATCACCTTTTCCATGGGCACGCCACAGGTATCCTCCCCGTCTGTGAGGACGAAGATCAGATATTCGTCGGCCAGTTCGTTGCGGCAGGCCTCGATGGCGTCGAGGGTGGTGTAGTAAAGGGGGGTGTCACCGCCGGGGGTGATCTGCCGGATGCGCTCGAGCATGGCGCCGCGGTCGTTGGGCAGGATTTCCATGAAGGAGTGTCCCTGGCAGCCGTGGCGCAGGAGTCGGAGTGCGACCTTGTCGCCCGGATCTCCGATGACGGGGAGGATGCTCGATTCGAAGATGCGTTGGGCGACGATGTAGCGGGGTTCGTTGGCGAGCCGGGTGGACATGCTCCCGCTGTTGTCGAGGACGATCTCGATGTACCGTTTGATGTTCATGGTTAGTGGGTTGGATGGGTATGCGTTTCTGCGCAAGTACGGGCCCTATAATGCCACCTATTTGATGTGTGACAAAAAAATCGGCAGGCAATCATCTGCCGCCCATACCGGCTGCCTGACCCTATCCGCCTACGGGGCAGACACCACCCTTGGAGGGTATGGGTATCCGCCGTTGGCGGATGGAGTACCCTTCGAGGGTATTGGTACTCTTGGAGGGTGGGGGTACCCTTGGAGGGTGAGTGGGTATACTTCCTTATCTTACGGAGGGCTGTATTGCCGAGTCGAAGTCGACGCCATCAGCCAGGCTTGTATGGATGCACAAGAGATATCAAGGGATGTGATGCTCTGCTATGCCGATGGTGAAGACGACCACGGGGTAGCCGTGACGCTCTTCCGCGAGTATGCGGCGGGACTGGGGGTTGACCTCTGCTTCCAGGGCTTCGAGCGGGAGTTGTCGAACCTCGCGGAGGTCTATGGGCCGCCGCGCGGGGCGCTGCTGCTCGCCCGGGTGGGAGGGGCCCCGGCCGGCTGCGCCGCCATTCGTCCCATTGCAGAAGATGTCTGTGAGCTGAAGCGGATGTATGTCCGCCCCCCGTACCGCGGACAGGCGATCGGACAACGGATGCTGGATGAACTGATCTCTGCGGCCCGCGGCATGGGCTACCGGAAGATGCGGCTCGACACGTTGTCGCACCTCAACGCCGCCTTGTCGCTCTACCGTCGCAACGGCTTCGCCGAATGCGGCCCCTATTACCGTAATCCGACGCCGGGCGTCGTCTACATGGATCGGGATATCTTAGTGAGATGAAAGGAGAGATTATCTCGGGTCCACTCCTGCCGAGACGAGCCATCTGATCCCACACGTTTCCGATACCTCCGTTTCCCGCTCGAAAGAACCGCAACGATAGCGCCTCCCCGCCCGATGATTCCCATTGAAACCCTTTCCGATGCATTCCATGTCTGCCGTATCTCATCTGGCTTCTTTTGTCCGGCCGGGTAGATGGTCGCTTCCAATGTTCTGGTGCTGCCTGTCCCTGACGGTCTTCGCGCAGTCGGGCGAACGGTCGGCCTTCCCCCATCCGCATATCCTCGTCGGGCCGGGCGACCGTACGGCGGTGCTCGAGAAGATCCGCATCCAGCCCTGGGCGAAGCGGTCCTACGAGGCGCTCCGCCGGGAGGTGGACCCGTACGTCGCGCGGCACCGGAACGACCCCGAATGGATCCTCAGCCGGTACATCATGAACCGGGTGCCGGGCCGGCGCTATACGCGCGCCATCTCCGACGCCGAGGGCACCGCCATGGCCGGCTTCGCGGGCGACGCGCCCTTCCCGACGGTCCGGGTGAGTACGCACAAACGCGGTCCCGTGGCGCCCGACGGCCATGGGTACCGAATGCCGTCGCTGGAGGAGATGGTGCCGTATGACACATCGAGGAAGATGCTGCTGCAACGAGAGACGGACCCAGGTATCCGCGAGCGGGTCGACCCCGGTGCGATGATCGACCGGTTCAACGGTCGCATCAACGACCTCGCCCTCGACGCCGCCATCGTGTACTGGCTGACGGGTGACGAGACGTACGCCCGCTTCGCCGCCGACATCCTCTCGCAATGGGCCCGCGGCGCCTACCACCAGCAGCCCGTGGAAGGGCCCTGCCGCACCGGCTTCCTGTCGATACAGTCGATCGGCGACGGCGCCTACGAGCCTATGCCGCTGGTGTACGACTTCCTCTACGACTGGCTGCGCCGCCGCGGCTACGAGACGAAATGGTACGAGCCCGTCTTCCAACGCATCGCCTGGACGATGACCCACCGCGGGTTCTGGGACAACAACTGGTTCGCGGCTCAGACGCCGCTGATGGTGTTCTCGACGCTGTCCATCGAGGACCCCGTGGAGCGCCGCCGCTACGTGGACTATTTCATGAGCCGCGACACCTTGAGCGGAGGATGCGGACACCTCTCCATGCCCTCCCTGCTGGCAAGGCACTTCACGCCCGACGGCCACTGGAAGGAGCCCGGCGGCTACCACAACTTCCCCGTCAGCAGCCTGCTGCAGGCATCGCTCGCGATGGAGCGCAACGGACATGACGTCTTCCGCCGTTATCCCGCGCTGTTCCAGGCCTCGCATGCGATGCTGAAATACTCCTTCCCCGACCTACGCGCACCGTCCATCGGCGATACCGGCCCCGCCTCCCAGAGTCCGGAATGCCTCGAGATAGGACTCCTGTTCGCCAAGAGATACGACACCGCCGTCTATGCACAACTGACCACCTCCCTCCGCGTGCTGATCGACAAGAACGGCTATGACCGTTCGAAGAGCGGCTTCTTGGGACTGCTATGCTTCCTGCCCGACGTCTCGGCCACCTCCACGCGGCCCTACGAATGGCCCCGGAGCGGGACACTCGACTTCGCGAAGTGCTTCCTCCAGCGCAACGGAACCGACCCCGTCCACGGCCTCATGTATGCCGTGCAGGGGGCCTCCTACAACCACAACCACGCCAACGGCATGGCCGTGGAACTCTATGGGATGGGCCGCGTGATGGCGCCCGACCCCGGCAAGGGCATCACCTACGAGGCCCCGATGCATGTGGACTACTACGCCCAGTGGGCCGCGCACAACACGGTCGTCGCCGGCGGCCGCTCCACCTCCGTGCCACCCGTGAAGGGCGGCGGCGGCACCAAGCGCATGGGCGAGATTGCACTGGCCGCGATGGAGCCCATGCCCGGGAAGCCCGCCGTGTCGGAACGGGTATCGTTCACCGACACGAGGTACACCGACATCTCCACGAATGCCCGCCAGCAGCGGACGCTGGCCATCGTCCGCACGACCGACACCACCGGGTACTATGTCGACATCTACCGGTCCGACCATCCCGCGAGCAACGAGTATGTGTACCACAACGTCGGCGAAGGGCTCGAGCTGCGGAAGAGGGACGGCTCACCGATGTCCTCGACGCCGTCCGCCATCCCACTGCACCCCGACCCCTACGACCCGCCCGGTCTTCGCATGATCGACACCGTTACAAAGGCGGACGCCTCATCGGGCGTCGTCGTCTTCCGTGCCGGCGATGCCCGGATGCGGGCCCTCTACGCGCCTGAGACGGGCCGAACGCTCTTCACCGGCATGGCGCCCCCGACGAAGACGGCCTCCGCCGAGTACCGCGAGCGGCGCACGCCAGCTATCGTGTGGCGGCAGGATGGGCAGGCCTGGTCGCGGCCCTTCGTGGCCGTGTATGAGCCCCATGCGGCAGCGTCAGGCCATTCGGTGGATTCTTTCCGTATCGTTTCCCAACCGGCAGATGCCGCGCGATTCACGGCAGTGGAGGTCTTCGGCAACGCCCGTTCGGGGCATGCCCGGCAGATGGTGCTGCAGTCCACCGATGCGGACAGCATCCGTTCGGGCCGGTCATGGTCGTTCAGCGGCCACTTCGGCCTGATCGGCTGGCGGGCCGACACGCTGCACCACCTGTACCTCGCCGGCGGGCGCGAGATCGCCTGGGGTCCGTATCGGTTATCCGTTCCAGTGAGCGTAGGCGATGCCTCGATGGAGGTCGTGGGCAATGGACTTCGGATCAACTGCCAACAGGAGACCGTCCTGTCCGTCATCGGCGTGCCGGGCGGCATCTTCCGGGCCGAGGGTGCTTCCGTGGGGCTAAAGGTGTACGTCGGCAATGACGTCACGCATATCACGATACCGGCGGTGCGGGGATTGGTGCTGTACATCGGTGGCTGAATCAGTGTAAGATCCTTGCCGTGTAGATATCAGCTTCAGAAGTAGCTGAGGATGGCATCAGCGACCAGTTGGTGTCCCTTCCCGTTGGGATGGTTCACCTGGGACATATAGTCGGATATCTTCCCGCCGGATGTCGATATGTGTTGGAACAGCTTGTAGCTGTCCACGATTCCCACCTTGTGCGTGCGGGCCAGTCCGCCTATCTGGTCGCATAGCTGTTGCAGTAGGGTGCCCTTGTCCAGGATATCGACCCGCTGGTCGGGCGTGGCCGTCAGGAGGATGACTTTCGCGTTCCGTTCCAGTGCAGCGACGATCATCCGTGTCCAGGCTTCGAGGGAGGCTTCCAGTCCTATCCGCTGGTCGTTCAGGGCATAGTCGATGAACAGCACATCCGGCCGGTGGCAGAGGACTTCGTTCGTGAACCTGGCGGCGCCCTGTCTGGCGTCCTCCCCGCCGATCGAGGTGACGATGGAGTTGACGACCGCATGCGGGTATCTTTCCTTCAGTCCCTTCAGCACCAGGAAGGGGTAGGATTCCAGGGTGTTCACCACCGGCGTCCGGAAATAGCCCGCCGGGACGGAGTGTCCGTGGAAGACGAGGTTGACGGTCCGGTTCTGCGGCCATTTCTTTTCGAGTTCCTGCCTGATGGCTGACAGGTATGCGCCCTGCAATGGATGTGATTCAAAGACACCGTCTTTTATTATATCCATATGTTCGGACGGATGGAAGGCTTGTGCTGCGAATGGAATGGACAGGCCGCCGATGGCGGAGCGGATGAAGGATCTGCGGGAGGGAATGTTTCTCATGTGCGTGATGGATGGTTGTCGCATGTATCCCGATACTTCACGAGCGGGGTCGGGAGTCGCCGCCGACTCTCTATTCCATGCTCACATATGCATTCGTTCGGATACTGCCTGACTGTTGCAGTAGGTTCTGTCTGAAGTGATGGGTTGCCTTCACCCAGTCGCGGTACTCCAACAGTATGCCATTAGTGTTGCATCCGGTGAAGGAATTCCTTTCGATGCGAGAGTACTGAACGCCGGACAAGGATATGAGGGCGGACGCTTTTCCACTGTTGCAGTTGACTATTTGATTCCCGTCGAACAGGAGATTCGGACCGAGGGTGCTCTCGTCCTTGCCGCTTCGCAGCATGGTCAGGATCGGAGCTGTGCAATCCGAGAATCGGCACTCGCGCACTCGCATCCTTTCCACGTTGTAATACCCTTTTTGATCGCTTTCGCCGTCAAAGCTGAAAACGGCCCCTTTCATGCTCTCGAAGCTGCAATTGGAGATCAGGATACTATCGGACACGCTTGAGCGCGCCCCGTACAGGAAGGTTCCATTCATGTTTCGAACGCTGCAGTCATCCATGGAAAGGGCGGAATGTCCGCTGGGGCCGGATGTGTCCGTGGACAGGAAAGACAGGCTGTTCAGGGCGCCCAGATCGATGGCAAGTCCCTTCAGGGCCAGTGTGCTGCCGGCCCCGATTTGAATTACAAAAGGCGGTTGACCACTCCTCACCGAGATGCGGATGGGTGTCCTGTTTTTCCCCACCAGCGCTGTTTTCCCGGTCAGTGTGACGGGGGCATCGAATACATAGGCATACCCGGTGAGCAGAATGGTCAGTTCCGCGTCCCT
>RGVM01000840.1 GCA_010027295.1 Chitinophagia bacterium | reverse complement strand
ACATCATCGGCATCAAGATGTTCGACTCCGCCGAGTTGCGGGTGCACATGTCCGGTAAGGCGATCCTGCGAACCGGAGCCAAGACCCAGGGTCAGGGGCATGAGACGACGTGGGCGCAGATCGTTGCCCATGAGCTCGGCATCCCCGCTGAGGACGTGGTCGTGGAGGAAGGGGATACCGATACGGCCCCCTTCGGCATGGGGACCTACGCCTCGCGGTCGACCCCGGTGGCCGGAGCTGCGGTCGCAATGGTGGCCCGCAAGATCCGGGCCAAGGCCCGCAAGATCGCCGCTCATCTGCTGGAGGTGTCCGAGGAGGACATCGAGTGGGAGCTCGGTCGCTTCTACGTCCGCGGAAACCATGACCGCGGGGTCACCATTCAGGACTGCGCCTTCGCGGCGTACAGCAATGTGCCGGACGGAATGGAGCCGGGCCTGGAGAACAACGCCTATTACGATCCGCCGAACCTGACTTGGCCGTTTGCGGCCTACGTGTGCAAGGTGGAGGTGGATCCGCAGACCGGTGTGTGGGATGTCCTGAAGTTCGTCGCCGTCGACGACTGCGGTGTGCGCATCAACCCGATGATCGTCGAAGGACAGATCATGGGGGGACTGACCGAGGCCTATGCAATGGCAAGCATGCAGTACATCACCTTCGATCAGGAGGGGAACTGCATCGGGTCGAACTACATCGACTACCTGCTGCCGACGGCCTGGGAGACCCCCGGATTCGAGCTCCACGAGGTCGTAACCCCGTGCCCACATCATCCCATCGGCGCAAAAGGTGTCGGGGAGTGCGCCACGGTCGGTGGGCCTGCGGCCTTCGTGAACGCCGTGATGAATGCGATCAAGCACACCGGCGTGCGCAATGTCGACATGCCGTTGATGCCGAACCGGGTCTTCGAGGCACTACAGACTGGCTCGGACGTGTCGGGGATGCCGCCGGTGAAGGCTGACTAGGGTGCAAGACTCCCAGGCCGCGGACGGCGCCGAGGTGATGGAACGCGCGGTCGCGCTCATGCGCGGCGGCGAGTCCTTCGCGATGGCAACGGTCGTCTGGCGTCAACCCCCCTCTTCCGGGCACCATGGCTCCAGGGCCATCGTGATGCCG
>RGVM01000839.1 GCA_010027295.1 Chitinophagia bacterium | reverse complement strand
ATATGAGCGTTTGTCGGACAGACGATGGGTGCATCGTCGTGGACCACAGTTTCTCTTTGTCATCGATGCTCCGCGCTCTAAGCGATATTGAGGAACCCAACCCAGAAGACGACCTACCCGTCCATGAGCTCATCATGACAGCCATAGCGACGGGGAAGGGCGTGCTTCTGCGACCTGGAAAGGCGCGGTTAATTGACAAGTCGGCGCCACGCAAGAAGCAGCCACAGGCGCCTACCGACGGGGAAGAGTCAGAAGACAGTCTTGATGGTTTGATGCCCTCTGACAGCATCGAGAGTAGCAATGGCTCCGTCGACACCGACGTGGAAGACGACGACGATTTAGAGGATGATAAGGGCCACGCGGAGGAGGAGCCCGCTACCATCGGCGCCGAGGCTGCTTGTGCAGCCACAGGCGCAGAAGCTCCCGACCTTGGTGAAGGGATCGAGCCCAGCTCAGGGGACGAGAAGCCTCGGCACGGCAGACATGCCTCGGGAACTCATGTAGTCTGGGCGAAGGGCTATTTCTTCCTTCAGGATCGCCGCGACCAGAAGCACCTTCGGATCCTGATGTACGGCCATTGGGGCCGCGACGACCAGATGGGTAGGTACAATTTGAGCAAGCAGCTCGTGCCGTCCGAGTTCGACGAGGACCGCAATGACCCCAGACGGACTAAGGTCGTGTTACGAGCTTGGGCCCTCTGGCGCATGAGGCAGAGCGGTGCATGGCTCGATGCCCATAGTCGCCGCCATCGCCAGTTGGCGCGGGACGAGGCGGAGCTCGAGCGAGACATCAAAGCGCTTCCAGGTCCCATCACAGGGAATGCGTTGGTTGACGTCATGCTCAAGCGTTGGGCACTTGACGTGGTGGGCCGCTTGGGTGCGCGGTGACCCTGATGCGATGGTCAGCCACAGGCGTCAGGCTCGGCAAGCGGCGGGAGGCTTGACATTGCGGCAACCCTTTGGGGCAACGTACAGCCGCGTGCGCCCATGGCAGCCACAAGTGCCTTGGGGCAATGCGATTCGATGCATGGGACATACGCCAGGCTCGGCAGGTGGAGGACGGCGTGTGATTGCGGTCACCTTGGCGCAGCGCGCAGCCACAGGCGCGATG
>RGVM01000838.1 GCA_010027295.1 Chitinophagia bacterium | reverse complement strand
TGCACGTGCTCGACGGCGCGGGCGGCTTTTTCGTTGTCGTGGCAGATCAGAAACAGATCGCAGCCGGCGGTCCGGTTACCGTCACCCACCGCGACGTCACACGGTATTTTATGACCGTCAATGAGGCCGTGGGATTGGTGCTCCAGAGTGCCACCCTCGGTTCCGGGGGCGAAATTTTCGTCTTGGACATGGGTGAGCCCGTTAAGATCATCGACCTTGCAAGGCAATTGATCGAGTTGAGCGGACTCCAGCCTGACACTGACGTTGAGATTCGCGTCACAGGACTTCGTCCAGGCGAAGTTCTATCTGGACCTGCTCGAGAAGGCGGAGAATCGGCCGAAGGCCTTCTCCCTGAAGGAGGCGGGAGAACGCCACCGGACGAACCACCACCCAGGGGAGGCATCGTACCACGCAACTCTTCCGCTCCGCCAAATCCCAAGCCACGACCAACACCATAACGGTAATCCATTCGAGATGGATCGGTTTCAACCATGAAAAAATCACGAGGACTGCGAACGGCTGGATGGTACCAAAAACCAGGAACGCCACCGGGATGCATCATCGGCATCGCATTGTAGGCAGCCGGTCCTGGATGACCTGCACCTACCATCGATGGTCCAGGCAGCATTCCCTGGAACGGCTCGAATGGTGGGCGAACTATGTGGTAGGGACCATAAAGATATCCCTGGCAATTATAAAGGTAGAAGCCAGGGCCACGCATATCGGGTGCATAAGGAGGCGGGTAATAATAACATTGAGCATCGGCCCTTGAGGTTAGGGCACAAATAAATAGAAGGCAGAGCCACAAGGTGGTACGCAAGGGGAACTCCTTTCCTCGTCGTGAGACAAAATCAATGCTTAAGCATAAACGACGGGAAAGGAGGATGACGGATGCCAAGTCAATCTTGGGGAAAACAACACAACAGAGGCGAGAAAGTACAACGATCAAAAGGATTGAGCCGACTCCGTCCTAGGAGTCGGCTCGTTGAGGGGGTGGTGGGGGACGAATGAACGTCCCCCACCGGGGAGGGGGTCTCCCTGCTGAATCAGTTACCGCCGGTCGTCATCGGCACCGGGGCGCTAGGCAAGCCTACGTTCGGCAATCCAGTCG
>RGVM01000837.1 GCA_010027295.1 Chitinophagia bacterium | reverse complement strand
GCTGCTGCTCGAGCAATGCGTGGGGGTTCGTCGTGCCCTCCAACGATGATTACGTTGACACCAGGAACTGCCCCGTGTATTCGACGGACAAAGTCTAGGTAACTTCTTTCTATACCATGTCCGTCGACGATACACACACGAGGATGCTTCTCCTTGAGGCTGTTCAGCGTCTCCGGTGCACGTGGCCCTGAACCTACCACCTCTCCAACTCCACCAACCGCGAGGGCGGTCATGTGCTCGACGAACTCTGCGTCGAGACCGATAATGAACATTCGGATCGGCTGCTTCATTGCTGCCGATCCCCTTGCCCAGTACCGAGATTTTCCCAAATGATGGCATCGACGTCGTCGGTGTAAAACTCGACGGAGCCATCCAGTTTGGCCGCAACCACACCGCCTGGATGCCGACTTCGCGCGAGGACGGCGATCGGACGACTCGAAGTGTGGGGGCAATTGCAGGGGGCGTATTCATCCGAGGCGCAATCTCCCGCACGCGGCAGAACGTCTGGCAGGGGTGAGTTTGGCGTGCCGCATGTAGAAAACAGTGCCCCCGGACCCCACCAGCTAAGCCCACGGAAGTCCGTGCACCGCGTAGGGTCCTGGCCACGAGGCCTAATTACCTCGCTGAACGCAAGTGTTTTACTGAGACCGTCCGTGATGTCGGCCAACTTTACCTCGACAGCATCCCGCAGTAATTTCGGATCCTCAGCTGGACTAAGGGCTTCCGACCCCCCGCTCATAAGAAACGCGCCACCACGAAACAATGGGACCGGCGGAGGAGCCAGCTTCGCCTGGCCCGTACCCCAGACCGGGATGGTTGTGCTGCTACCCGACACCGAGCTGGAACCCGAAGTTGAGGCCGCAATAGCGCCGCCTCCCAGAATAGTGTTGATGCCAACTATCCCAATGGTGGAACTATGCTGCGGTGTCACGGGAGGACTGGTATTCCATCCCGCAGCTGTAGCAACGTATACACCGTTTCCCGTACACGCGACATAACTGTGTGCGGTGGCGCCCGCGCCGAATGTAGTTGCGGCATTTCCATCTGCTGGGCAGGTGATAGCGCTAAGTCGTCTACTTGTTGCAGCGGCATTCAGTACCGAATCACATCG
>RGVM01000836.1 GCA_010027295.1 Chitinophagia bacterium | reverse complement strand
CCCAACGGCAAATACCTCATCAACTGGCCGGGCAAGGGGAATGATATTTATTTGAACATGATCCCCATGGACGGGGCGCAACGGGCCCGGGCCATCGAGCAGGCCAAGGCCAAGACGCTTCGTTTCATCTACTTCCTGCAGACGCAGTTCGGCTACAGGCACCTGGGGCTGGCGGATGACGAGTTCCCCACGGCCGACCGGCTGCCGCTGATGCCCTACCACCGCGAGGGCCGGCGTCTGCAGGGTATCGTGCGGTTCGACCTCAACCACATCTCCGAGCCATACCGCCAACCGCTTGCGCTATACCGTACGGGCATTGCGGTGGGCGACTACCCGGTGGACCACCACCACCGCGAGAACCTCGCCGCTCCTCAGCATCTCGGTTTCTACCCCGTCCCTTCCTTCAACATCCCGCTGGGGACGCTCATACCGAAGCAGACGGACGGCCTCATCGTGGCGGAGAAGGGCATCAGCGTCAGCAATGCCGCCAACGGCACGACCCGGCTGCAGCCCGTGGTGATGCTGACGGGCCAGGCGGCCGGCGCGCTGGCGGCGTTATCGGTGAAGCAGCGAAAACAGCCCCGGGCGGTGTCTGTCAGGGATGTGCAGTCCACCCTGCTGGATGCGAAGGCCTACCTCATGCCTTACTATGACGTGAAGCCCGAGCATCCGCAGTTCCGGGAGATCCATCGGGCCGGCGCTACCGGCATCCTCCAAGGGGTGGGGCAGCCCTACCAGTGGGCCAACCGAACATGGTTCCATCCCGACTCACTGGTACGGATAACCGAAGTGAAAGCCGGGCTGATGGAATGCCTGGGAAGGAGCCTGGAGGAGAATGGGGAGTGGCTGACGGTGGAGCAGGCCTTCCGGACCCTTACGGGCGGACTGCCGGCCGATGCAGCCGCGCGCTGGTCGGATTGGGGGCTGCAGGCCTACCAGTCGGGCAGACCCATCAGGAGGGTCGAGTTCGCCGTGGCCCTGGACAGGCTGTCGGATGCGTTCGGCCAGCATCCGGTCGACCACAGAGGAGTGTTCATTCAACCAAACCATACATCAAAACAATGATCATGAAACGGACAATGCTCCTGCTGATGCTGGTCCTCGCCTCGGC
>RGVM01000835.1 GCA_010027295.1 Chitinophagia bacterium | reverse complement strand
GCCCTGGCGCTGGGCCTGGGGGGCGACATAGACGGAATGCTCCACTGTTTTCGAGAAGCCGGGAAAGTCGCGAAAGACGCCGTAGCTGCCATATCCGAGGACAGCCCCGTTGGCGGCGGAGCGCGCCACGATGACCGGAAAGCCGTTCGCCTGACGAGACATCATCCAGGATCGTCTCAAGGCTGGGGTGGTTTCGGCTTCCGACCAGATGGAGAAGGTCTCGCGCACAGCCTGATTATAGATGGCGCATATGCCGTCTGCATCGGGCTCGCCAGCATCGCCGACGGTGAATTCCTCGCGCGTCATGACCACCCTCTGCGGGAAAGAGTTACATCCATTTGAGGAGTTTCAGGAGGCCGAGCAGCGCTCCGGTGAACAGCGCAAGGCCGGCGACGACCGCCGGGAAGGCCCAGATTTCTCCGGCGTAGGGGATGCCCGCGACGTTCATTCCCAGAAGGCCGGTCATGAAGGTGAGAGGAAGAAAGATGGAGGAGACGATGGACAGCGCCAGGAGCCGGCGGTTCAGAATCTCCTGCCTCTGCCCCGAGACCTGATCCTGCAGCACCGCGGCCCGTTCCCGAATGGTGTCGAGTTCTTCAGAGATCCTTGTGATGTGATCTCCCGTCTCTCTGAGCATGATCGCATGATCAGCCTCCATGAGCGAAGAATTCTCCCGCAGAAGTTGGGCGACGGCGTCCCTCTGGGGCAGGATGTAGCGACGCAGGAGGAGAATGGCGCCCCGGAACTCCGCAAGGGCGTTGCGATGAAGCTTGGCGTCGGAGGAGAGCAGCTGTTCCTCGAAGGCGTCAGCCTCGTCTCTGAGATGGTCGACAATCGGATCGAGATTATCCACGAGGCGGGCGCAGATGCGCGCCAGCAGTTCTCCGGGTGTGAGAGGTCCATCGCTGAGCGCCGCTTCCTCCCGTATCTCGTGAATGGCCCTGACCGGATAGGAACGCATCGAGACCACAAGAACGCCCGTGGCCCAGATGCGCACGGAGATCATGTCTTCCGGCTCGGCGCCGGGATTGAAGTTGACGCCGCGCAGGTTGAGAAGCAGGCCCTCTCCGTGAGAGACGCATCTCGGGCGGGTCTCAGTCTGCAGAAGCGC
>RGVM01000834.1 GCA_010027295.1 Chitinophagia bacterium | reverse complement strand
AGATGTGTATAAGAGACAGGTGCTGCATCACCAGCTGTTTGATGTCCGCCTCGGAAAGATGGGTGGCGTCGTGCTCCCGGAAGTCCACGGTCCGTCCCTTGCGGACTCGTTGGACCGGGGTGCCGTTGACCGTGTGGAAGGTGACATCGAGCATCGGATGCCGCTCGAACAGTCCCTTGAAGGCTTCCTGCATGGTCGGGATATCGACCAGCGGAGTGATCTTCGAACTGAAGACCAGGTTGTAAGCCGGAGACTGCGGCGCCAGTTGGTGGAGGAACCAAAGAGCCTTCTGCCCCTCCGTGAGCGGGAATTCGGTGCGGTCCTGACCCGAAACCGAGAACGGAGGAAGCGAAGCCGTGGGCGCACCGGGACGCGCCGCTCCTTCACCCTCGCTCAGTTCGTCGCCGGCACTCGCCAGCAACGATTCCAAGATGGGCACCGACAGCTCCCGGACGTTCGGTCCGTTCAGGACGGCCCCCATGGGCACCGAAATGCCCAGTTGGGACTCCACCCGGTTCATCAACTCGATGGCCATCAGAGAATCGAGCCCGAGCTGGTTGAGGGGAACATCCTTGTTGATCTTGGAGACATCTGTCCCGAAGACCCCGGCCACCTGCTCGGCCAGGAAGTTTTCCATCAGCCCCTGTCTTGCGTCCGCGGCGGCGTTGATGATCTGGCTCCGGATGGCACCACCCTCGCCCTCGCCATCTTGGCCGACGACACACGAATAGGTCTTGGAGGCGATCAGCGCCGCGAAACGCGAGAGCGAGCTCCAATCGATGCGGGAAGCCGCCAAGTTTGCGACGTCGCGGATCATGAACCGTTGGAAGACGCTGAGGGTCTCCCGCATGTCATAAGTCGACAATCCGAGCAGCTCCAGATATTGCTCCGTCTTCTCGTTGCGCTCGACAAACCCGGCCCCTTTCAAGGCCCCCCAGTTGAAGGTGAGCCCGGGAAGCCCCAAGGATCTCCGATGCTGCGCGATGGCGTCGAGGAAGGCGTTGCCGGCGTTGTAATTCGATTGCCGGACCGCGCCCATCACGGTGGAGAACGAGGAGAAAGAGACGAAGAGATCGAGCGGAATGTCCAGGGTCAGGTGATGGAGAAT
>RGVM01000833.1 GCA_010027295.1 Chitinophagia bacterium | reverse complement strand
CCGGCATTCGAATGCCGGCCTTGTACACGATGCTTTGGGAAACACCTCAAGCCTCGGAGATCTCCGTCGGCGTCATGTCACGCTTCAGGGTGAAATGGATCTTCTGGTTCTCCTTGTCGAGGTCGGCCAGGAGCACATCGCCTTGTTTGACCTGCATGGCCAGGATCTCCTCTGCGAGGGGGTCTTCCAGGTATTTCTGGATGGCCCTGTGAAGGGGACGGGCGCCGAACTGCTGGTCGTAGCCCTTGTCAGCGATGAAGTTCTTGGCCTCCTCGGTGAGTTCGAGGGTGAAGCCCAGGTTGACGAGGCGCTTCATCACCCCTTTCATGAGGATGTCGATGATCTCGAAGATATGTTCGCGCTCGAGAGAGTTGAAGATGATGACGTCATCCACCCGGTTGAGGAACTCGGGCGAGAACGTGCGTTTGAGGGCCTTCTCGATAACGGCCTTATTAGCCTCCTCGGCATTGGCGACGCGGGCGCTGGTGGCGAAGCCGACGCCCTCGCCGAAGTCCTTCAGCTGCCTGACCCCGATATTGGAGGTCATGATGATGAGGGTGTTCTTGAAGTCGACCTTCCGGCCTAGGCCGTCGGTGAGCATGCCGTCATCGAGTACCTGCAGGAGGATGTTGTAGATGTCGGGATGCGCCTTCTCAATCTCGTCGAGCAGGATGACGCTGTAGGGTTTGCGACGGACCTTCTCCGTAAGCTGGCCGCCCTCTTCGTAGCCCACATAGCCCGGAGGGGCGCCGATGAGGCGGCTGACGGTGAACTTCTCCATGTACTCGCTCATGTCGATGCGGATGAGCGAGTCGTCGGAGTCGAACATGTAGCGTGACAAGGCGCGGGCGAGCTCGGTCTTGCCGACGCCGGTGGGGCCCAGGAAGATAAAGGTGCCGATCGGCTTCTTGGGGTCCTTCAGTCCCACGCGGTTGCGCTGGATGGCCTTGACCACCTTGGAGATGGCCTCCTCCTGTCCCACGACCATGGCCTTCATGTCGGTAGCCATGTTGCGGAGCTTCTCTGTCTCAGCCTGCACCATCTTGCGCACCGGGATGCCCGTCATCATGCTGACGACTTCGGCGATCGCCTCCTCGCTGATGGGGAAGCGCTTGTGGCGGCTCTCCTCCTC
>RGVM01000832.1 GCA_010027295.1 Chitinophagia bacterium | reverse complement strand
GATGACCTCCTGGGCTACCCGATAGTGCTCCTCGCCCACGATGGCCGGATCCAGGATCGTGGAGCTCGAGGCAAGGGGGTCCACTGCAGGGAAGATGCCCTTGGAGAAGACCTTGCGGGACAGTTCCGTGGTGGCGTCCAGGTGAGCGAAGGTGGTTGCCGGGGCCGGGTCGGTGTAGTCGTCGGCCGGGACGTAGACCGCCTGCATGGAGGTGATGGAACGGCCCCCGACGGACGTGATGCGCTCCTGAAGCTCACCCATCTCGTCAGCCAAAGTGGGCTGGTACCCCACGGCTGATGGCATACGACCCAGCAGGGTAGACACCTCAGAGCCAGCCTGGGTGAACCGGAAGATGTTGTCGATGAACAGAAGTACGTCCTGCTTTTGCACGTCACGGAAGTATTCGGCCATCGTCAGTGCCGACAGCGCCACGCGCATACGCGTGCCGGGTGGTTCGTCCATCTGACCGAACACCAGAGCGGTGTCCTTGAGCACGTTGGCGTCGCTGAGTTCGACCCAAAGGTCATTACCCTCGCGGGTTCGCTCACCGACACCGGCGAACACCGACGTACCGCCGAAGTTCCTTGCGATGCGGTTGATCATCTCCTGGATGAGCACCGTCTTGCCCACGCCAGCGCCGCCGAACAATGCGATCTTCCCGCCGCGCACATAGGGCGTGAGTAGGTCTACGACCTTCAGACCGGTTTCGAGCATCTCCGTGCGGGGCTCGAGCTCGTTGAATGACGGTGGTCGGCGGTGGATCGGCCAGCGCTGGAAGTCATTGCCGTAATTCGTGTCATCCAGGCAGATACCCAGGGAGTTCCACACGTGCCCCTTGACACCGTCACCGACCGGAACGGTGATGGGGCCACCGGTGTCGACAACCTCGGCACCGCGCACCAGGCCGTCAGTCGGCTGCATTGAGATGGTACGAACCAGGCAGTCCCCAAGGTGCTGAGCCACCTCAAGGGTGAGCATCTTCGCCAGCGCCCCGTACGAGATATCTACGTGCAGGGCGTTGAACAACTCGGGCACCGCACCGCGGGGGAACTCGACGTCGACCACGGGACCAGTGACGCGGACCACGCGCCCAGCCGTGTCGCGGTTGACAGTGCTTTCGGTCTCTTGGATGGCGGTCA
>RGVM01000831.1 GCA_010027295.1 Chitinophagia bacterium | reverse complement strand
GCGGTCCTCTGCGATGTCCATGTTGTCGAAGGAGGTGCCCATGATGTGGATACCCTTGCGGTGGAGTTTTTCGGCCAGCTTGAGGGCGGTCTGCCCGCCGAGCTGGACGATGACGCCTTCGGGCTGCTCATGTTCGATGATCTCCCAGAGGTGCTCCCAGAAGACGGGCTCGAAGTAGAGCTTGTCGGCCATGTCGAAGTCGGTCGACACGGTCTCGGGGTTGCAGTTAACCATGATGGCCTCGTAGCCGCACTCTTTGATGGCGAGCAGTCCGTGGACGCAGCAGTAGTCGAACTCGATGCCCTGTCCGATGCGATTGGGGCCGCTGCCCAGAACTATGACCTTCTTCCTGTCGCTGACGCGGCTTTCGCTGACGCCGCCGTTTTCGAATGTGCTGTAGAAATAGGGCGTCTTGGCCTCGAACTCGGCGCTGCAGGTATCGACCATCTTGTATACCCTACGGATGCCGGCGGCCTTGCGGCGCTCGTAGATCTCGTCCTCTGTGCCGTCCTCCATGACCTTGCAGATCTGCTCGTCGCTGAAGCCCATCTGCTTGGCATCGCGGAGCAGTTCGATGGGGAGGGTGTCCATCCGGTACCGGGAGATTTCCTTCTCCAGGTTGACGATCTTCTGGATCTCATGGATGAACCAACGGTCGATGTAGGTGGCCTGGTGGATGCTCTTGACGCTGAGTCCCATCATCAGGGCGTCCTTGATGCGGAAGATGCGGTCCCACCTCGGCGTTTTCAGGTATTCGAGGATCTCTTCGGGCCGCATCTGGTTCTTGCCGTAGTAGCCGAGGCCGACGGCATTGTTTTCGAGGCTTTGGCAGGCTTTCTGTATGGCTTCCGCGAAGCTGCGGCCGATGGCCATGACCTCGCCGACCGACTTCATCTGCAATCCCAGCGTGTCGTTGGCACCCTTGAACTTGTCGAAATTCCAGCGCGGGACCTTGACGATGACGTAGTCGAGGGCGGGCTCGAAGTATGCCGAAGTGGTCTGTGTAATCTGGTTCTTGAGTTCATCGAGTGTGTATCCGAGGGCCAGCTTTGCGGCGATCTTGGCGATAGGGTAACCCGTGGCCTTGGAGGCGAGGGCGGAGGAGCGCGACACGCGCGGGTTGATCTCGATGGCGATGA
>RGVM01000084.1 GCA_010027295.1 Chitinophagia bacterium | reverse complement strand
GTCATGAAGGGAGACGGTGTCGCCATCAAGACAGCCGCGCGGGTGGACCCCACGATCTACCTGCTGGAAGGTTCCACCATCCAAGGCAAATGGGCGCATGCCGACTTCAGACATGTGGTGGCTAGGCTTCGGGAGTCACGAATGCCAATCCCTCGTTGACGACCTGCACACCGGCCATACCGATCCCTTCATGTTGGAAACGAAACGCCGATACCGCCTCAGAACGAGACTTGCCTACGGCATGCTCGTGATGTTCGGCGTCATTGCCTCCGTGTTCCTCCTGTTCCAGGGCATTGGCGATCCCGCGAGACTGGTCATGGGGCAGACGGGGGATGCCGCCACCCTCCGCAACATCCGGAAGGAGCTGAACCTCGACCAGCCCCTCCACCTCCAGTTCCTCCTCTACATCAACGACGTGTCCCCGCTGTCGGTCCATACCCGGGATGAGGTCGAATCAAAGAGCCTGAAGGGCATCTTCATCGGCGGCGAGTACCGCCTTGCCATCAAGCTCCCCTACCTCCGAAGGTCCTATCAGACCCGAAAACCCGTATGGGAGCTTCTTTCCGAGGCCTTGGCCGGTACAGCCGTACTGGCAGCCGCTGCCATGGCGCTCGCCATCGGGCTGGGCATCCCCTTCGGCGTCTGGGCCGCAGTGCATCGCCATACCTGGAAGGACCGTTCCCTCGTACTCCTCAGCGTGGCGGGCATTTCCGCCCCCTCCTTCTTCCTGGGTATGGTGATCGCGTATGTGCTCGGCTTCCAATGGTCTTCGGTCACCGGACTCCACATGACGGGAAGCCTTTTCGACGTGGACCCATTCGCAGGCCGCAGCCTCTCCCTGCGCAACCTCATACTGCCCGCACTCACCTTGGGCATCAGACCGCTCGCGATTATCACACAGCTGACACGTAGTTCCATGCTGGACGTATTGGGACAGGACCATGTCCGCACTGCCCGCGCCAAGGGACTACCTGAAAGTATCGTCGTCTGGAAGCACGCGCTGCCGGGTGCCTTGAACCCGGTGCTGACGGCGGTCACCGGCTGGAATACATCTTTGGCTGGAAAGGTGTCGGTAAGGTCACCGTCGATGCCTTGGAAAAACTCGACTATCCCGTCGTGATGGGAAGCATACTTATGACGGCAGCCGTTTTCGTGGCTGTCAACATCCTCACAGATCTCCTGCAGGCTCGGACCGACCCGCGTATCAGACTAAGGTAAAGGCAGGCAGTGGTTGCAGACCCTTTTTTTGGCCGTTCAATCAAGTTTACGTATACATGAATGACACCAAAATACCGGGTTATGACAAAAGTCGCGGACATTTTCAAGCGCAAGGGGTTCAGCAATGTGACGGTACTCCCGGAATCGACGGTCAGGGATGCCCTGAAACTGATGGCAGAGAAGAACATCGGATCCGTGGTCGTGATGCGGGAGGACACCTACCTGGGTTTGTTCACGGAGAGGGACTATGCTCGAAAGGTGATCCTCCAGGGTAAGTCTTCTAGCAAGATAGCCGTGTCGGAGATCATGTCGGAACACCTCCCGACCGTATCGCCCGGTCATTCGCTGGAGGACTGCATGGAGATCATGACTCGACACAACATCCGCTATCTACCCGTATTCGAAGGTTTGGCCTATTACGGTATCATCTCGATTATCGATGTCGTTAAGGAGACCATCCTGGCGCAGCAGGACCGCATCGAGCACCTGGAAAACTACATACACAGCGCCTTCTGAGGGGTATCTTCATCGGATCACTACCTCGTCAACCAGGGACTCGCCGAGGGCCTCATTGACCCTGCGTTTGATAAGATCCCTGCTGTAATGCAATTCGCTCTTCAATGGGGCCACGGCCGTGGAAATGAAGAGGGTGCGGTTGACGAGTTCAATCCTGTCAGTCGATCTGGCAATGGCCTGTCCCATCACGTTCGCCCAAATCTCCGAGATTTGAACCGACCTGAGGCCGGATCCGAGTCGGCTGGTACGGAGGAATTGTTTGAGGGCGTCTGAGAGCGGGGTGACCATATCGGATTTGTGTTCGAAGGTAGGAAAGGATAGCCGATCAGATAAGCAACAGGTCGAATTCGATGCCTGCTTGTCCCAGGACAGCCTCAACCCTCTCGGGGTGTGTGTCTGTGAGGAAGACCTGCCCAGGGCTGTCGCGGCAAACCCAGGTCAGCAGGTTCTGCATACGGTAGCCATCCAGTTTTTCGAAAATGTCGTCGAGAAGGAGCAGGGGCGGAAACCCCTTTTCCTGTCGGATATATTCGTATTCAGCGAGTTTCAGTGCGAAGAGGAGGCTTTTGCGCTGTCCCTGTGAGGCCGTTTGTCGAAGGGGGCGGCCATCCAGGCACAGTTCCAGCTCATCCCGATGAACCCCGGTACGGGTTCGCTGCATGACCATGTCGAGTTTCCTGCCTTCCAGGAGCCGTTCGAGCATGGGGGCCTCATCCAGCTGACTGGAATAAGCTACTTCCAGGGCCTCTTCGCTACCCGAGATACGGCGGCATAGGTCCAGGACCCTGGGGATGAAATCTTGCAGGAAGGACTTCCTGAGACCATGGATGCGAGTACCCTCCCGTGAGAGCTGTTCATCATATACGTCGAGCAACGAAGAGGAGTGGCCGGGGTCGCGGGCCAGATCTTTGAGATAGGAGTTACGTTGTTGCAGGATCCGGTTGTAGCGGATCAGGGTCTGGAGGTAGTCGGAATCCACCTGGGAGAGTACCGTATCTATGAATCTGCGTCGTTCTTCCGGCGGCCCGTTGACCAAGGCGATGTCATCCGGTGCGATGAATACGGCGGGCAGGTGTCCGATATGCTCCGAAAAACGGTTCAGTGGCTCTCCGTCCACCCAAAACTCCTTGCGACCGGTCTCGCGAAGGATGCAAACGGTCTCGATGTCCTGCAGGCCCTTCGACCATTGCCCCTGGATGCGGAAGCCGCTCCCACCGTGCCCGACGGAGGCAGTATCGGGCCTGGTAAAATAGCTTTTCGTGAAACTCAGATAATGAATGGCGTCCAGGAGATTGGTCTTCCCAGTACCGTTGGGGCCGCAGATGGCGGAAATCCTGGCCGGGAAGCTGAAATCACGGCGTGGATAGTTCCTGAAGGATGTTAGGCCTATGTCACGCAGCGTCGGCACGGAATTTTGCCTCAAAAGTAAGCCTTCCGTCCATCCTAGCGGACTGGGGTGACATAGGAAACCTGGTTTCTTTTTTTCGCATTATATTTGCCGCCAAAACGCGGAAAGTCGTGGTCACCAACCGAAATCCGAGCAAGGCCTTCTCCAAGGACACCTATCTGTACTGGTATAAGCTAATGCTGCTGCTGCGCCGTTTCGAGGAGAAGGCGGGTCAGCTCTATGGTATGCAGAAGATACGCGGTTTCTGCCATCTGTACATAGGACAGGAAGCGCTGGCGGCAGGATGCATGTCGGCCACTATGCCACAGGATACTTTCATAACCGCATATCGCGATCACGGACTGGCGATAGCCAAGGGCATTTCTTCCAAGGCCTGTATGGCCGAGCTCTATGGGAAGGCCACTGGATGCTCCAAAGGGAAAGGGGGTAGCATGCACTTCTTCGGTACCAAAGAGCGCTTTTTCGGAGGCCATGGCATCGTCGGCGCCCAGATAGGCACCGGGGCTGGACTTGCCTTCGCTGAGAAATACCTGGGCACGAGTAATGTATGCCTAACCTTCTTCGGTGACGGCGCCGCCCGTCAGGGAATCCTCCATGAGACCTTCAACCTGGCTATGCTCTGGAAACTCCCTGTGATTTTCATCTGCGAGAACAACCAATACGCCATGGGTACATCCGTGGCCCGCACTTCCAATGTGGTGGACATCTACAAGCTGGCTGACGCCTACGATATGCCGGGCGACTCCGTTGACGGCATGAGTCCTGAGGACGTACACATCGCCGTAGAGAGGGCCGTCAAGAGGGCAAGGGCAGGAGAGGGGCCGACGCTCCTCGAAATGAAAACCTATCGATACAAGGGCCACTCCATGAGCGACCCACAAAAGTACAGGACGAAGGAGGAAGTGGAGGAGTACAAGGAGAAGGATCCCATCGACGTGGTCCGGCAGGCCCTGCTGGGATCTTTCGGTGTCAGCGAGCAGGAAATCGGCGTCATCGATGAATTTGTGAGGGTAGAAGTGGAGGAGGCCGTCAAATTCGCCGAAGAAAGCCCATGGCCCGATGACTCTGAACTTCTGAAGGACGTGTATATACAGCAGGACTACCCCTTCATCGTCGATTGACTAGCGTTTCTCCATCATTAGCATCCTACACATCATCCAACCGAACAAGATGTCCGAGTCCAAAAAACAGCTCTCCGATGCCCGGGAACCTATTGATAATGTTAAGGGCTTCTGGGAGAAATACAGCCGTACGATCGTCAGAGTGGCCGGAGCCGTGATACTTATCGCCGGGGGGTACCTCGCGTATGTGAACTTTTACAAGAATCCTAATGAGGAGAAAGCCCGCGAAGAGCTATTCAGGGCCGAGATGAACTTCCGCAAAGATTCACTCTCACTAGCCCTCAAGGGGGACGCCTCCACGCCAGGCTTTCTGAAGGTCATCAGCAAGTACGGCGGTACTACATCCGGAAACATCGCCCATCTTTATGCAGGCGAATGCTATCTGCATCTCGGCGACTTCAAAAACGCCGTCAGCCAGCTCGAAGACTTCGACGATAATGGTGCCCATCAGCTGGGTGCCAAGGCGAAGGGACTGCTTGGCGACGCATACTCGGAACTGAAGCAGAACGACAAGGCGGTTTCCGCCTATCGGAAAGCTGCTTCCATGTTCGAGGATGACCCTGCCATGTCCTCGGAATATCTCTTCCGAGCCGCACTGCTCCTCGAGATCGGAGGGAAGACCTCCGAGGCAGGCGAGGCATACGAAGAACTGCGCAGCAAGTTCCCCAGGACGGAGAAGGGCTTCCTGGCGGAAAAACACCTGGCGCGCCTCGGCATCACCAAGGATTGAGGTTCACCCCACGAACATGTCCTCACAGGGCAATAGCCGTATCTTGCAAAAGGGTGCCGCGCCCGACAACGGAGGCCGCTCGTCGGTCGTAGTCGTGCGGACGGATTGGAACCCCGCCATCGTGGATGCCCTGGAAACAGGCTGCCACCGCATCCTTCGGGAGACGGGCGTGATCGACGTGCGGACCCTCCGCGTTCCAGGTGCCGTCGAGATCCCCTTCGCCATCCGGCGCTATTGGGAAACCATGAAGTACCGGGACGACAGGCCGGATGCCTTCATCGCCCTTGCCTGTGTCGTGAAGGGCGATACACCCCACTTCGACCACGTCTGCCAGATCGTGTCGCAAGGTGTACTGCAACTCAATCTCACCCTCCCCGTTCCGACCGTATTCGGCGTGCTAATGGTACTTGACGAAGAGCAGGCCTGGGAGAGGCTGGGGGGGCGCCACGGGCATAAGGGTGAGGAAGCCGCCCTAACAGCAATATCCATGATGCGCCTGGTAGCAGAGATCACGAAACGGCCGCAAACAGGTCCCTCCGAAAACCTATCCTGACGATAATGGAGGTCCAGCTTTTCATACCCTGCTTCATGGACCAGCTCTATCCTGACACGGCTTTTAATGTCGTGAAAGTGTTGGAGAAGGCCGGATGCACCGTTCGCTACAATGAGTCCCAGACCTGCTGTGGCCAACCCGCCTACAACGCCGGCTTCCGAGAGGAGTCTAAGTCCGTCTGTCGGAAGTTCCTGACCGACTTCAACGGGACCGCCCCCATCGTTACTCCCAGCGCTTCCTGTGCGGGTTTCATTCGAAATTACTATGCTACCCTCTTTGACAAGACATCCGAGGCTGGTCTCTTGGCAGATGTCACCTCACGGGTATTCGAACTGACAGACTTCCTCGTCAACAGACTCGGTGTCACCAACCTGGGTGCCCGCTTTGAGGGTACGGCCACTTACCACGACTCCTGCGCAGGACTTAGAGAGTACCACCTTGCAGACGAGCCCAGGAGGCTGTTGCGGGAAGTAGAGGGGCTTCGACTCGTCGAGATGGCCGACAATACCACCTGCTGCGGATTCGGCGGAACTTTCGCCGTCAAGTTCGAGCCCATCTCCGTCGCCATGGGTGACCAGAAGTCGCGCAATGCCGCTGCCACCGGGGCGAATTGCCTCATCTCCACGGATATGAGCTGCCTCATGCACATCTCAGGTGTCATGGAGCAAAATGGCTCCCAGATCCGATGCCTCCATATCGCCGACGTCCTCGCTGCGGGATACTGACCCACTCGAGTCATCTCCACCTAACTCAGTCAATCGCATGGCATACTGGCTGATCAAATCAGAACCCTTCGTCTACTCCTGGGAAGAATTCGTCAAGGATGGCCGCACCTATTGGGACGGTGTCCGGAACTACTCCGCCAGGATCAACCTGCGGGCCATGAAGAAAGGCGACCATGCCTTCTACTACCATAGCAATGAGGGAAAGGAGATCGTAGGTATCGCCAAAGTAATAAGGGAGGCCTACCAGGACCCGACCACGGAAGAAGACTGGTCGGCCGTGGACTTCGCCCCTGTGCGCCCCCTTCGAAATCCGGTCACGCATGCCCGCATCAAAACGGAGCCTTCCCTCGCCGGCATGGCCCTGATGCGATTGAGCCGTCTATCGGTCCAACCCGTTACGGAAACTGAGTGGAAGAAGATTCTGGAGCTTTCCGAATCCTCCAACGGTTGATTCCTTCATTAAGGGGAATACCAAACACTATGGACAGGAAGAGAATCGCCGTGCTGACAGGCGCGGGGATTAGTGCTGAGAGCGGGTTGCAGACGTTCCGCGATGCAGGGGGGCTCTGGAACGGGTATGCCATCGAGCAGGTCGCCACACCGGAAGCCTGGGAAGAGGATCCCCAGCGAGTGCTCGACTTCTACAACATGCGCAGGAGGGAGGCGGCGAAGGCCCTGCCGAATGCCGCACACTTCGCACTGGCCGCCCTGGATGTGTGCCATGATGTCACCGTCATCACCCAGAACGTGGATGACCTCCACGAGAGGGCTGGGAGTGGGAATATCCTGCATCTGCATGGCGAGCTCGTAAAGATGCGGAGTGAACGCGACACATCCAGGGTCTATCATTGGACCGACGACATAAGAATAGGCGACCTCGCCGAGGATGGCGGACAACTCAGGCCTCATATCGTTTGGTTCGGTGAGGAAGTACCCATGCTGGGGGAAGCCATACAGATTGTCAGGGAGGCTGATATCTTCGTTATCGTTGGGACATCTATGCAGGTCTACCCTGCCGCAGGCCTAATCGATCATTTCCGGGAAGGCGGCCCCGTCTACGTGATCGACAAGGTCATCCCGTACATTCCCTACGAGAGCAGATACGCCGGGGCTTTCTTCCGTCTCGAGAAACCGGCCACAGAAGGGGTCGTAGAATTGCTGTCGATACTGGGTTGTGCAGGATAGCATTCCCGAGAGCATGCATCGAGGGTATGCCTCAGGACCACTCCTCTTTGAACAGGATACCTTTTGATTCGAGCTCGGGCAGGATGGCGCGATAGATGTGCGGGTGTACGGGGATGGTGACTCCTGGCGCGCTGAGGCGTCCCGTCAGGACCAGCCCGGCGGCAATGCCCAGGGGAAGTCCTACCGTCCGGGCCATGGCCGTATGGACAGGATCCTCCCCCTCCAGGCTCAAGGTACTCGTCACCCGACGATGCACGCCACCAGACACGAATCCGACCTCGTGCATCATAACCACCAGGTCCCTGTCCTGCGGACCCAGGGATAGTTTTCGTTCCATCGCCCATTGCAGGATGTCTGCGGCGCTCATGCGCCCTTTGTCGATCATCTCCCCCGAATCCAGTCCGAGGAAGAAAAGCTGCGCGAGGGAGAGTCTGGCTTCATGCATACGGTTCGCCATCCCGTGAGCTGCGTGGGAGCGCGTACCAGATACCGACATGGACCTCAGGTCTCCCTGGTCGTCCACCAGCATGATATCGTCATGTCCCCTCTCCTCGGCAGGCCTGGCACTGTCGGCTTCTAGCAGGCTTATCAACTCTTCCAGATGACTGCGTGTCTCGCGGAATGGGACGGAGAGGGTATCATTGAGCCAATCCGAGAAACCGAACCTGTCGAAGTGGATCTGGAAGAAGGAGGACAGGCTCATTCCGTCGGTGTCGTACATGACCGTATCGTCAGTCAAGCGCAGGGCCACCAGGTTCTTCCAACCGAAACAGAAATCCGGATGCCGGAGGGTGGTCCTGACGAATGTTGGGATCTCCTCCAGGCCGTACGTCGCTAGATAGGGGAGTGAATCCCGGTTCGGATACCAGGCATAGGTTCCCGAACCCGGTACTTCGACGGTACGGGTGGGGTCGAACAACTGATTGTAGGGGACACGTACCTCGCGTTTGTCTTCGCGGTACAGGGCACCGTCGCGTCCGGCCATAATCACATTTCTCGGGTTCCAGCTGAACTTGTAATGCCACGGATTGTCGTCGAAGGCAGGAGCAATCAGCCCCCCGCAGTGGGAGCGGAAGGAGGTGAGCCGCCCCCCCGACGCACGGATTTCGTCGATAAGGCGCATG
>RGVM01000830.1 GCA_010027295.1 Chitinophagia bacterium | reverse complement strand
AATGTCCTGCAGGTTCATCCACTCCGCCCAGATGCGCCAGCGCTCGGTGACGATCACATCCACGGGTTCGCCAGAGTTGTTCCCGAGCTCCAACTCAACGAGGATCCAGGGATCCTCGCCATAGGGGCAGCAGACCCGCCGCGACAGATGGACGCCGGCATTCGCGATACGGGTGAGCAGTCCATCCACCTCGAAGCTGAGCTCAGGCATCTCGTCCGGCCAGGACTCCACGGCCGTCCCGATAGTGCGTCCGTGATGTTCCAGCAGGGTCTCACCGGTCCCGTACGGTTCCCAGGGTGTGAGCCAGCGCAGGCCGTATGCCTCGTCGAGCACCGCGGTGCGACCCTCATTGTCAGCGAGTATCGTCAGGCGCTGATTCCCGGTGACATGCACATGACGCCTCGTAGGTGGCATCACGATGCGATCCCACTCGGTTGCCGGATCGGTACGCACGTCGCGCGCGTATCGAAAACTCGGCAGTACCCCCTCGGCAGACCACTCCCCGAAACTGCTCACGTCCGCAGACCTCTACTTGACCGAACCGGCAGTGAAGCCGGAGATGATGTAACGCTGAATGAGGATGAAGAAGATGACGATCGGGACGGAGACGACCAGGGACGCCGCCATCACCTCGTTCCAGTACACGCCCATCTCTGTTGCGTACATCTGCAGCCCGAGCGAGACCACTCTGGTGTCCTTGTCAGCAAGTACGGACGCGAAGAGGATCTCGCTCCAGGCAATGATGAACGAGAAGGTCCACACGGCAACCAAGCCGGGAAGGGACACCGGCACGATCACCTGGAATATCGTCCTGAGCACGCCCGCCCCATCGATGCTTGCTGCGTCGTCGAGTTCACGCGGGATGCCGTCCAGATACGACGCAAGCATCCAGGTGGAGAACGGCAGGCAGAAGGTCAGGTAGGTGATGATCATTCCCCAGTAGGTTCCGATCAGGGCGACTCCGAAGACGTGGTCGATCTGCACGTAGAGCAGGTACAGCGGCAGCAGGAAGAGCAACCCCGGGAACATCTGGGTCGACAGGATGGTCGTCATGAAGGCACTGCGCGCCCGGAAACGCGACCGGCTGACGGCATAGGCTGCAAAGAGCGCGACGACGACACTGATCGAGCTGGCCGTGA
>RGVM01000829.1 GCA_010027295.1 Chitinophagia bacterium | reverse complement strand
ATGAAGGGGCCGTAATGGCCGTAGTCGGCCGGCCACCAATCCTGCGAGGTGGTCAGTGCCTTCACGATGTCGTGCTTGACTTCAGCGAGGTCGAGCGACTGGAAGGCCTGAGCGTAGTCGAACCCGGGGTCCATGGGGTTGGAAAGGGTCGAATGCTGACGCAGGATGTTCAGCTTCAACTGGTTCGGCCACCAGTCGCGGTTGCCGGTCCCACCGCCTGCTCCCTTTTTCATTGTGGACCCGGTGAAGGGGCACTTCGCCTCGCCGTTGACATTGTACGAGGCATGTCCGTGATGCGCTTCATTTCCCATATCTGGACGGTTTTTTGGTAAATAAGTGCGCAAAGGTAACACACAACCGGCTCCAGATGCACAGGTCGAGGTGCAAGATCGCCTTGTGGACGACGTCGACGGCAGCCTTGGCAATGCCGGCCATCGAAGTCGTAACTGGAGTGAGACCAATATTTGACGTCACCGGTATGTATGTGCACCGACAGGTACCATCATCCAAACCCTGGGTAGGGTATGGACTTTCCGCATGCCTTTCACTACGTTTACATGTTCTACTGACATCGATCCGACCAAGCGTACATACCCATACCGACATCCGCGCCCATCGGCCCTAAGGACGGACCACACACATCGATTCCGATGAAGACCCTAATGAAAGTGCTCGCCTACAACGCCATCATACTGGCGGCCCTCTTCCTCATCCTCGAAATATTCACCAGGGCCTCGGGCTTCTGTTCACAGCTGCTTGGGGTCCTAGGGAAAGGACCCCAAGTAGCCGTGAACAGTAGCTGTGAAGGCCCTTTCCCTATGGAAAGGGCCTCTAAGGCAGAGGAACCTTCGCTCGGTTCCGAGGGCCCTTGGTTGGCGCTGCAAGAGCCTGGCTCCTGTGGCGCCAACGACGCGTTGGCTTGCATGCTGCGACCGGCTGGCTGTGCTCCAGATCATCTACCGCGACTTCAAGACGTCCAACATTCTGCTGGACGAGGACTTCAACCCGAAGCTCTCCGACTTTGGGCTGGCCAGGGAGGGACCCAGCCTGGACCGCACGCACGTCTCTACGCAGGTGAGGGGGAGGGTTGCGATGCGCCTCCGCGAGGTTGAGGGGCAACGCAAGGGCCGGAGAAGCGG
>RGVM01000828.1 GCA_010027295.1 Chitinophagia bacterium | reverse complement strand
CTGGAGTCGCCTGTGAGTTGTCGCAAAGGCTGGGGTAAAGGAAGGGCACGACCGAGGCCCGAAGGGGTCTGTGCGCGCCCAGCGGGAATAAGAGACTATGGCGGTAAACTATTCAACTGAGGAAGTTCCTGGGGCGTCGCTCCCCTCGGCGAACTCCTTCGCGCTACGACTGGTCCGAGGCCGCGCTCGTGGCTGATTGCGCCCCCTGCGGACCGAACTCGATCTCCGTCATCAGCATCACGTCGAGGATGCTGAACTCCGCCCCCGACGTGCTGAAGACGAATGCCGTGCGGCCATTGGGTCCCAGCAGCAGGAAGTCGTGGTGCCGCACCTCGAACGAACGCCCATCAGCCATGTGAATGGTGAACGGGCGGAAGGGAGCCGCTTGCAGAGCAGCGCGCAACTCCTGGGAAGTCATCAGGCCATCTCCAATGCGAAAGGTTGACACTATTCTACTGCCCCCTCGCCTCGTCGTAAAGCCCTCCGTCCAACGACACAGCCTTTCCGCCTGGCACTCGGGGAGCTACGAATCCACCCGACTCGGCGCGCGGATCGCAGGCGACCCGCGCCGCGCCCGTCAATCCTCAGATAACTCGAGGGAGTTACAATTCGGACAACGCCCCTCGGAGATCTCTCCCTTCTTCGTCCGATACCCGCAGCGGTCGCACCGTACCCTCTTGTTGTCGTTTATGCTCTTGATGATGCCCGCGATCATCGGCAGAACAATGATCCCGAGACAGCATAGTCCTCCGACGAATTTTCCAAAGTCGTCCTGCGCGAACAGGACAGACCCAAAGAGCATACTCATAGCCGCCTCGGTCGTTGAGGCGGCTCGGGGCTTCCAGCGCCTCCGCCGCCGAACGACCCAGCTCACCTGCCCGGCCCGCTTTGGGGCCAGGTCTGCTGCAGCGCCTGGTTCCCCTCACTGCGTCCTTCGGCTGCGCCTGCGTGCCGGGAACTTACACCTCCTCCATCCTATGCTATCATCGGCCCGGCGGCCATGCCCGATATCTGCGTGGTGCGACGAGCCTTTTCCGGCTCAGCCCGTTGGTTCGATTGGGACGAGGTGCTTTTTCGGCCCTTTCGTTTGGTGACGGCCACCTCTGGGGTGGCTGATCCCGTTGGGACGGCTGGGCCTGT
>RGVM01000827.1 GCA_010027295.1 Chitinophagia bacterium | reverse complement strand
AAGTGAGTGGATGAGTTAAACAGTGCTTTTTGCGTGTATTCAATATCGTTTCAAGACGGACCCTGCTCTCAGGAAATACGAAGCGCCTTGAACGCGCCCTTTGTCTCGCGGCCAAGTCCCAAGCCGCAGCGGGCCTAGCCGCCTCGCGCTCGGAGAATCCGAGGTGTCTTTGACGTGCGAGGTCAAGGTCTGCCCTGTTCCATGCGTCCCCAAAAAACGGAGCTGGCGACTTCCTTCCTCAGACTCAACGACCTGCCCCCTGGGGGGCGCGCTACGATGGTCCCAGACGCCCAGCGGCTGTCGGAATACGACCAACGCGCCCTCACTGAGATGCGGGAGGCCGGAACCTTCTTCATGGACGCAGCCAACGCCGTCCGGCTCCAGGATCACGCATCGTCTGCCGCTGAAATCCATTCCTGACCGCTTCATTTGGGTGGGGCACTCGGTTTTGGTGTCGGATCCGAATCGTCCGAGGGCCTCGGGACAAAGGTCACCACGAGGTCGGGTTCCGACGTCCAAGCCTCTTCCGGGATCGGCCCAACGCGGATTCCGGCTTCGGCCATTTCCTGCTGCAGTCGGGCCGATTCGATCGCCCATCGTCGGGCGAACCCACCGGAGTCCGGGGCGTCCGGATTATCGGGAGGGTTCATCAGAAACCCCTCCGTTCCGCCCGCACCCAATCCTCGAACACCCGCTCGAAATGGTCCGACAATTGCGGGTAGAGGTTCGAGGAGATGGACGTGAAATGGCGCAGGGAATCCGGGCTGTCGTAGAACTCCCGATTGAGTTCGTTGTAGGCCAGCGAAAACGGACCGTAGAGGCCCAGCACCCGGATGCCGTCCAGGAACACGATCAACTCGCCGAGACTGAAGGGACGGGTCTGCTCGGGTGGGTCGTACATGAAGCGCGTCGCGTATTCGTCCACGACCCGATACCGGATCACTTCCTCCTCCCGCCGCGCACGGATGCTGATGACGTCGGACGTGGTGGACTGCAGCCGGATGCGAACCATCTCGGTTTCATCGCGGAAGTAGGAGGGAAGGTACTCCCCACCCATGAAGGACGGATGGATCCGGCCGAGGGCGGCACGTGTCGTGTCGGAGACCTCGTCGGACTGGAGTTCCTCGGGAACGGCGTCGA
>RGVM01000826.1 GCA_010027295.1 Chitinophagia bacterium | reverse complement strand
TTCCTGGTAACACTGGCGCGCATCGACAGAAAGGATTTCCGTGCCCAGCAGGCGGGCCAGTCCCACCGAAAAGGCTGTCTTCCCGACGGCCGTGGGACCTGCGACGATGATGGCTGTCTTTTCGGAGCCTGCGGGGCGTGCGGATTCAGAATTCATCTTCGGCGGGTGGGGCTTCTTCGCCCTCGTCGGACTCGCCGCCACCATCTTCGTCGCCCTCCTCTCCGAAGCCCTCACCGGCCGCACTGAGGTCGTACTTCTCCTCCACGTCGACGAAGCGGTCGCCGAGGATGCTCTTCGTGCCGTACTGGCTGGGACCGATGCCCTCCTTTCGGACGGTGGCGGGATAGGTCATCTTGGGGTTCTCCTCGTTGGAGAGGGCTATGAGTTCGACGCGGAAGCGCCATTCGCGCACGAAGTCGTAGGTGTAGAGGAACTTCTGATTGGGGTTGCGTATTTCGGAGGCGATGGCCGTCTCGGCCATGAGCAGGGGGTCGACGCGGTAGTTGCGGTCTTCGTAGCGTTCGAAGGATATCTCACGGCCCTGCTGCCAGTTGTCGTTGCTCCGGTGGAAGGTGGCGCGGTGCTTGGAGTCGAACTCGTAGCTCTTGAGGATCTGATGGTGCAGGTCGATGAATGTCTGGTTGTGTCGGATGGCGACGTCTCGGTATACACTCTCGTCCTCGTCGAAGTATATGCGGAACCGGTAGATGGGCATATGCGAAATTACGGGGTTTTGGGCATGGCCGATGAGCCCTGGATGGGTGCGAGGCCCATCTCGGCAGCCTTTTGGAGCATGAAATCCCACGCGGCCTGTGGGTCGTTGGGGATGAGGCCGTCGAGGATAGCCTCCCGGATGGCCGTCTTGATCTCACCCACCGGCTTGGAGGGCGAAAGGCCGAAGGTCTCCATGATCATCTCACCGGTGACGGGGGGCTGCCAGTTCCGGAGCTGGTCCTTCTCCTCTACCTCGCGGAGCCGTTCGCGTACCATCTCGAAGTTGGAGAGGAAGCGTTTGACCTTGGCCTTGTTCTTGGACGTTATGTCGGCCTCACAGAGGGTCATCAGGGCTTCGAGGTCATCCCCCGCGTCGAAGAGGAGGCGTCGGATGGCGGAGTCGGTGATGTTCTCCTTGGTGAGGCT
>RGVM01000825.1 GCA_010027295.1 Chitinophagia bacterium | reverse complement strand
CGGGTGCACCTCAAGCCCATCCGCACCTCCGAGAAACTCAACATCCGGAAGCTCGCCGAACAGACACCCGGCTTCGCAGGTGCCGACATTGCCAATGTCTGCAATGAGGCAGCCCTCATCGCGGCTAGAAAAGGCAAGGACCAGGTTGAGATGGACGACTTCCAGGACGCCATCGACAGGGTCATCGGCGGCCTCGAGAAGAAGAATAAGATCATATCCCCCGAGGAGAAGCGCATCATCGCCTATCATGAGGCCGGACATGCCGTTTGCGGCTGGTTCCTGGAGCACGCCTACCCCTTGCTCAAGGTCACGATCGTACCGAGGGGCGTCGCCGCGCTCGGTTACGCCCAGTACACCCCCAAGGAACAGTACCTTTACGACACCGAGCAGCTCATGGACCAGATGTGCATGACCCTCGGCGGCCGCGCTAGCGAGGAGATATTCTTCGGGAAAGTGTCCACCGGGGCCCAGAACGACCTCCAGCAGGTCACGCGCATCGCCTATTCGATGGTTACGGTCTACGGCATGAACGAGAAGGTGGGCAACCTGAGCTTCTACGACCCACAGCAGGAGAACACCTTCACCAAGCCCTACAGCGACGACACGGGCCGACTGATCGACGACGAGGTGCGCAAGCTCGTCGACCATGCCTACCGGCGCACCCGCGACCTGCTGGCTTCCAAGCGGGACCAGGTCGAAGGACTGGCCCAGGCCCTCCTCAAGCGTGAAGTGCTACACCAGCAGGACGTGGAGGAACTCCTCGGCAAAAGGCCCTTCGAGGAGAAGCGCATCTTTGCGGCCGAGGAGGGTGAGGAAGGCTCCACCAGCGAAACGGCCGTACCCCTGTCTGGCGATCAGGAGGCAACCGTCGTCACCGAAACTCCGGCTTCCGAGTCGGCGACACCTGCTGAAGAACCTCACGAGAAGGCGGACCAGGTCGCTGACGGATCCGACGCGAAACCCTGATTCATGGCCGACGCTTCCAACCCTCGCGAGATCATGCTGCGCCGGATACGGAAGGCACTGTCCCGGCCACTTCCGGCTCCCTTCCTCTCGCAGGAGACACAGGGAGAGGTCTATCCACAGCCCTCCGACGACCTCTCCATCATCTTTGCCACCGAATTCACCCGGCTGCTTGGG
>RGVM01000824.1 GCA_010027295.1 Chitinophagia bacterium | reverse complement strand
ACACCCGCGTGCTGAGCTGATAGGGGTTGCCGTTGGCATCCCGGTACTTCAGGTCGTAATAGAAGGCTGCATAGCCCGAATCGGGAAGGGGCTGCTCCTGCGCTATCCTGGACTTGCCGGCGATACCGAGGCTCTTCGACGACCATTTCTCATTACGGAAGTCGCGGTCCGTCGACCGTGCCTGCCATAGCACCACATCCTCCAGCCGGTCGCCGCTGGCCGACAGTGTGACCGTCACCGTTCGCTTCCGCAGCCGGGCCTTCCAGTCGCACGCGGGATGCACCACCCCCTGCAGGGTGTTGGCGAAGAAGGTGCTGAGGGCGTTCACGGCCTCGATGCCGGTGCCGAGGTTGTGGCCCGCGTTGGGGACATAGTACAGCATGTTCCGGCCGGGGATGTCGTCGAGATAGTTTTTCACGTTGTCGATGGGCCAATAGGCGTCGTTGGTGCCCATCACGATGAGCTTCGGCTTGTCCATCAGGCGCCTGTAGCTGTAAGGGTCGATCATGCGGGTGATCTCGTTGCCCGTGGCCGTGGCCATCTCCTGTACGATGCCGAGCTTCACGTAGTCCTGGATCTGTTCGCTGAAGGCGTTCCATGACTCCAGCTGGTACTTCATGCTCACAGGCATGTTGAGCATATCGATGACCATCGGCGCGAAGGCCACTACCCGGTCGTCGTGCGCCGCCGTCAGCCAGGTCGTCCAGCCGCGCTTGGACGCCCCCGAGACGACGAAGCGTGCGACCGTCCGACCCATCTTCTTAGTGATGAATTCCTGCACGCAGTCCATCGCCCGCCGGGCCGACTTGACCATGGGGAACAGCAGCGGCCAGGTGTAGTCCCTGTCCTTCCGGAAGGCATCGAGCGTGTAGGATATCAGCGCATCCTCGGTGAGTCCTCCATACAGCGGCTGGACAGGCACCTGCTTCAGCACGGCCGTGACGGCGTGGTTACGGCCGGCGATCATGGCGATGCTGGCCCCGAGCTTGTCCCCCTTGCCGCTCCACTTGGGGTTGCCGTCCTTGTCCATCCCGCTGCCGTTGATGAAAAGGAGCGCGGCATCATGCCGCAGGTCGCGCGGCACGGCGATGCTCAGCTGATGACGCCAGGGCATGCCGCGCCATGTCTGCGAGGTGAGCA
>RGVM01000823.1 GCA_010027295.1 Chitinophagia bacterium | reverse complement strand
ACTGCGCGAGAGGTCTGACACATCCCCCTCAAAAGCCTCCGGAAAGGCGGTCGAGCGCAGTTGGATACGCCCGTCGGCTCTGGGGGCCATGGCGACGTACACGGCGGCGTCGATGGCGGCTGGCATCACGTAGCCCTCGTTGTAGTCGGTGTGCTCGCCGATCAGGTTGATGCGCCCGGGCGAACGGAAGATGCGGGGGATGCCGCCGAAGGCCTTCTGAAAATCCCTGAGGAGGGCTGAGGCGTCGAATGGAGGTGTTTTCTTCATGCCTCAGTCTTCGGAGAGCGCATGGAGGATGTCGGCCAGGATGTCCTCGGGATGCTCGAGGCCTACGGAAATGCGGATCAGTCCGGGTGTGATACCGACGGCTAGACGCTCCTCCTCGGAGAGTTTCGAATGGGTGGTGCTGACCGGATGTGAGGCGATGGTCCGGCTGTCGCCGAGGTTGTTGGTCATGGATATCATCTCCAGCCGGTTGAGGAATCGTTTCCCGGCCTCTAGGCCGCCCTTGCATTCGAAGGTCACAATGCCGCCGCCGTTGCGCATCTGCCTGACGGCAATGTCATAGGCCGGATGCGTGGGCAGGAATGGGTACCTGACAGTGGTGATGGCCGGATGCTCGTCGAGGCTCTCGGCGATGCGCAGGGCGCTGGAGGCGTGCCTGTCCATCCGGATATGCAGGGTCTCGAGGCTCTTGCTCAACACCCATGCGTTGAAGGGACTCATGGAGGGGCCTGTGTTGCGTACGAACAGATAAAGGGGATGCACAAGCTCCTTGCGCCCCACCACCACGCCCCCCAGGACGCGGCCCTGACCGTCCATGAACTTGGTGGCGGAGTGGATGACGATATCGGCGCCGAGGGGTATGGGCTGCTGCACGGCGGGCGTGGCGAAACAGTTGTCGACGACGAGCAGCACGCCGCGCTCCCGGCAGAGCGCAGCCAGATAGGCGATGTCGATGATATCGAGGCCGGGGTTCGAGGGCGTCTCCACGTAGAGCATCCTCGTCTCTGGACGAAAGAGCGCAGGGATGGAGGCCGGCTCGTTCATGTCGAAGTAGGTATGGCCGATTCCCCACTTGGGCAGGTACTTCGTGAGGATCGCATGCGTGGATCCGAAGACGGCCGAGGCGGAGAGGACA
>RGVM01000822.1 GCA_010027295.1 Chitinophagia bacterium | reverse complement strand
TGAATTGCCTGTTTTTTGTGTAGACAAGTGCGTCGACGAAAGGCTTCGTATTCCCCTGTCGAGACGGGCACTGCAGATCAGCATGGTTACTTAGTTCTTGGACAAGTTCTTTGAGGAGACCATCGTTACAAGGAAAGGTGAGCCATGGAAAAACTAGATGGTAGCTTACTTTCCATCCGTCTTTAGTCGGCCGGCTGCCATCAAGCACGAGCGGTTCTAGGGCCTTCGAACACTCCTGGACACAACTGGGCCATCTCGAACACACCAAGTCCGTCCACAATTTCAGCGTGGTCCCAAGGAGCATCTCACCAGCTTCACGGTTTAGTATCCCCTTGTCGGCTTCCACATCCAGGTATGCTTTACACGGTGTGCCCGCTCTGATTATCTCGTAGTAGCATCGAACCGGGGATCGGCGGAGGGTGCTGAGAAATTCTTCAGCGGTTGCAAACGCCCCGAACTCCTTCACCAATCTCGCTCCGCTCCACTGGTCGGCTGCGACGTAAAAGACATTCTCACGAATTTGGTCCGCGGCTTGGAACATGGCTTCTAGCGGGGGTTGGCCTGCGACAGCCCAGATCGGGAAGCCGGTCTCGGCAGATCGCGACTGGCCTCCACGCGGCTTCCTGTAGACTACTCGTGTGCCCGGAGTCCACGGTGCGAGGTGGTCCAGGAGGCCATCGACGAACGGGTTACGCTGGGCCGGGGGGTCAGGAGCTTCGGACGACTGCCCTCCGCTGCTGGTTCTCGAAGCCTCACTCCTGGTCGGTGCGCGTCCATCTATCGTCTCGCATTCCGGTTGCGTCCCGGCTCCAGACGATGGTACAGTCAGCGGTGCGTGGTCGGACTCACCCCCCCGGCGAGAGGGGAGTTCGCTGCTTTCCAATACTTGCTTCGTGAGTCGATCAGCGGTCTCCAACGCAGCATGGGGGGGGCCCACATCATATCTGCACTCTTTCCTTTTAGGGATTACATAGGATGATGCGTTGTGCGGTAGAGAGGGTGCTCCGACGGAACCTTGGTTATGACTTGCCTTCGGTTGGCGCTCAGGGTCAACCGTGGAGGTCACGCCAAGCGGGGTGTTGTCTTCCAGAGGGGTGCAATACGTTTCAGGGTGCCGAGGTCGTCGTTCCCCTCTCCTCTT
>RGVM01000821.1 GCA_010027295.1 Chitinophagia bacterium | reverse complement strand
CATCCCACAGCTGGACATCCCACAGCTGGACATCCCACAGCTGGACATCCCACAGCTGGACATCCCACAGCTGGACCGAGGGCGCACGGCACAAGCACCAGCGGTGTCTCGACGGGGTCGGTCGCTGTAGAGCTCAGCGAGATTCGCACCCGGGGGATCCCCGAGCCCGAAGCTTCCCTGATGGCGTTCGCCTGTGATGCGGGTTCATGTCGGTTCCTTCCTGAGGGCTCGTCTGGCGGGATCTACCGATATATGTGATCAGTGTTTATATTGGGGGCATTGAGACGCCGTCAATGCCGGGGACGGCGACGCTCCTGCGAATCAACCCTCAACCTGAACACGTCGAGACGTCCAGGGAGCCTTTTGATGGTGTTCACGACTATGAAGCAAGAAATCTTTCGTGGAGATCGGCATTGTCATGATCCCTATGATGCTTGACGAGGGATCGATAATGTACGCACTGATCATATACGTGCGCCGCGACGATGTCCCGCGGAGGATCCGGATCAGGCCGGCATAGCCTGAAAAAGTTGTCGGGGACGAAGAGGATGGCCGACGGAACAGGCCCGGTTCGACTGAGCGAGTATCGTCCCCCGGACTTCGTGACGGAGGAGATGTCCTTCGTTTTCGACCTGGATGCATCGCTCACGCGTATAACGTGCCGGCAGCGTCTTGCTCGACGACCTGGTGCACGCAAGGGCGCACCCCTCGAGCTCGACGGCCGCGATTTCGACCTGGTGTCTCTGTCGCTCGATGGCGTGATGCTCGATGTCTCGGCCCTTGATCGGACTCAGACCGGCGTTCGTCTTCATCCGGCGGGCGATACGGTCGAGTTGGAGGCCGTCACGCTTGTCTCCCCCCGCTCGAACACCGCGTCGATCGGCCTGTTCATGGAGGGAGACGCGATCCTCTCCCACATGGAGGCGGACGGGATGCGGCGGCTGACATATTGTCAGGACCGTCCCGACGTTCTTTCCCGCTATACGGTTCGGCTGGAAGCAAATGCGCGGGTGTTTCCGGTGCTTCTCTCCAATGGTTTATGTCTCGACAAGGGATCGCTCGGCGAGGAGCGCCACTACGCCGTGTGGCGAGATGAGACGCCTAAGCCCTGTTACATCTTTGCGATCGCCGCCGGGGATTG
>RGVM01000083.1 GCA_010027295.1 Chitinophagia bacterium | reverse complement strand
CAAAGCCTGCCTTTTGTCGCCCCTTCGGTTCCTTACCTTTGCACGTCTACACCTGCATCTATGACGCTCCACGACTACCTCAACATCGCTCAGAAGGTCGGAAGCCGGTATTTCATCGTCGCCGGGATCGCCTTCCTTATATGTTATGTCATCCTCCGCTCGGCCATCACCTCCCGTAAGATCCAGCAACGATTCCCGAAAGGGACCGACTATCTTCGTGAAATCGGCTACTCCATCTTCACCATCGCCATCTTCGGCACCGTCCCCCTCCTGCTGATCAAGAACCCGGTCGTACGCCCGCATACGACCCTCTACACCGACATAGCCGAATACGGATGGGCCTGGTTCCTGCTCGCCTTCCCCGTCATGACCCTCATGCACGACACCTACTTCTACTGGACCCATCGCCTCATGCACCACCCCGCGCTGTTCCGATGGTTCCACCTCGTCCACCACCGCTCCACGAATCCCTCGCCCTGGGCGGCCTACGCCTTCCATCCCCTCGAAGCGGTCGTCGAAGTGGGCATCTTCGCCGTCTTCCTCTTCACGATTCCCATCCACCCCCTCCACTTCGCGCTTTTCTTCCTCTTCTCCATCATGTACAACGTCTATGGCCATCTCGGCTGGGAACTCTACCCCAAAGGCTTCAGCCGCCACCCGGTGGGAAGATGGGTGAACACGTCCGTCAACCACAACCAGCACCACCAGCACTTCAAAGGCAACTACGGGCTCTACTTCCTCTTCTGGGACAGATGGATGGGCACCATCCGGGAGGATTACGAAGACCGATTCGAACAGGTGAAGGACCGGACATGACACCCACCCTCTACTACTGCTACGACGCCTACTGTGGCTGGTGCTACGGCTTCAGCCCGGTCATCCGCCGCATCGAGGTGGAATTCTCGGGAAGACTGGCTTTCGAAACCCTGTCCGGCGGCATGATACCCAGCACGTCGGCGAAACCTATATCCGCCATTGCGGAGTTCATCCGCAACGGATACACAAGGGTCGAGGAGCTCACCGGGATACGATTCGGGGAGGAGTTCCTGTGGCATGTCCGAAACCCGGATTTGAGCGACTGGTACCCGCATTCCGAAAAAGCCGCCGTGGCGCTCTGCATTCTCAAGGAATACCACCCCGACAAGTCCATCCCCTTCGCGGCCTCCCTCCAGCACGCCCTCCATTACGAGGGACGAGACCTCACCGACAACGAGGCCTACCGGCACCTACTCCCTCAGTTCGACATCCCCGAGACGGAGTTCTATGAGAAACTATCCTCGGAGGAATACCTCGGACGCGCACACCAGGAGTTCTCCATGGTGGCCCAACTCCAAGTCACCGGTTTCCCCGCCGTGCTCCTGCAGACGGGTGAACTCAGCTTCCATCTGTTGGCACGGGGATATACCGACCTCGACACACTTCGCCAACGAATGGAAAAAACCCTCGCCGATATCCAGCCCTGACCGAAGGAAGAATATGTCGGAGCATCAAGAGGGTTCCGAGTGGCATCCCTCATCGGTTGCCGAGGCACACATCATCGGTTCCGCGTGGCATCCGCCGCAGGCGGAGAGCCACGCCTGCAAGCTCAAAGCCTGCCTTTTCAGCAACCCTCTCAGACCTTTCTCCGTGAGTACCAGCGAGCCGTGGCACACATTATCGGTTCCGCGTGGCATCCGCCGCAGGCGGAGAGCCACGCCTGCAAGCTCTACGGTTGCCCTTTCAGCACTACCGCCATCGCCCTTTCCACCCCAAACCTGTAACTTGCAGCCTCTGAACAATCATATGGAATACCGAAAGATCATCTCCGTCACGGGCCTACCGGGCCTCTACGAACTCCTCAGCAGCAAGAACGACGGCGCCCTCGTCAGATCCCTGGAGGACAAGAACACTCGGTTCGTCTCGAGTCGCGTCCACAACTTCTCCCACCTGGAGAGCATCGAGGTCTACACCACCGGCGACAATGTGAACCTCGCAGAAGTGCTGCTGGCCATGCAGGCCTCCAGCCTCCCGCTGCCCGATGAGAAGGACGCCGCCGCCGTTCGTAAATACTTCTCCGAAGTATACCCCAGTATCGACCTGGAACGTGTCTACAACAGCGATATGAAGAAGATGGTGCGCTGGCTCGGCATCCTCGGCAAAGTGGGCGTGACCATCGAAGCCCCAAAACAGCAAGAGGAAGCCGAAGGACAGGACGCGGAAGCCTGAGCCACCCCCTCTCCATCCATCACCGTAAACAGATCCCGTTGCCCTACACAGCCGATATCCGAAAGATTGAAAGACGATTCCTGCCGGCCGACTTCACCGTCACCGACTGGCATCTCCTCGAACCCTGGTTCAAGGAACTCGAAGAACGCCCTATCGAGTCGCCCGCCGCACTAGAGCATTGGCTGCACGACCTCAGCGAACTCGAAGCCATTGTAAGCGAGGACGCCTGCTGGCGCCAGGTACGCATGACCTGCGACACCACCGACAAGTCGCTGGAAGAGGCCTTCAACTATTTCTACCTCGAGATCCAACCCCGCATCCAACCCTACGCAGACCGCCTCAACCGGAAACTCGTCGACTGCCCCCTCACCAAAGACCTCGACAACAAAAGATACTTCACCTACCTACGGACCGTCCGGAAGAACATCGAACTCTTCCGCGAGCAGAACATCCCCCTCCAGGCCGAGATGAGCGTGCTCCAACAACAGTACGGAAGCATCGCCGGCCGCATGACCATCGAACACGAGGGCAAGGAATACACACTCCAACAGGCTTCGCGCTTCCTTGAAAACCCCGACAGGCAGGTCCGTGAAAGCGTCTACAGAAAGATCGCCGAACGCCGGTCACAAGACGCCGCCGAACTCCACGACCTCTTCAGCAAGCTCGTCGCCCTTCGCCACCGCATCGCACAAAACGCCGGCTTCGACAACTACCGCGACTACAAGTTCGCTGAGATGGGGCGCTTCGACTACACGCCGGCCGACTGCCAGCGATTCCACGAGGCCGTGCGTATCCACATCCTGCCCCTCGTCAACGAGATCTACACACACCACGGACAGAAACTCGGACTCGACCCGCTCCGCCCCTGGGATACGGAGGCCGAACCGGAAGGCACACAACCCCTCCGCCCCTTCACCGACGGAAAGGATCTGCTAGCCAAGACGGTCGACTGCTTCCGACGCCTAGACCCCTTCTTCGCCGACTGCCTCACCCGCATGGACCAGATGGGGCACCTCGACCTCGACAGCCGCAAAGGCAAGGCGCCCGGCGGGTACAACATGCCCCTCATGGAGAGCGGAGCCCCCTTCATCTTCATGAACGCGGCCGGCCAGATGGGCGACGTCACCACCATGGTGCACGAGGGCGGACACGCCATCCACTCCTTCCTGGCACATCCCCTGGAGCTCAGCGCCTTCAAGGACTACCCCACCGAAATGGCCGAACTGGCATCCATGTCCATGGAACTCTTCAGCATGGACCACTGGGAGCCCTTCTTCGACAACGAAGAAGATATGAAACGCGCCAAAAGACACCAGCTCGAACGCGTCATCACCATCTTCCCCTGGATCGCCACCATCGACGCCTTCCAACACTGGGTATACCTCCATCCGGAGCACAATCCCGATGAAAGGACCCAGGCCTGGATGGACATCCTCGGAAGCTTCTCCACAAACGCCATCGACTATCAGGGACTGGAAGCCTTCCGCCAACTGTCCTGGCAGCGCCAACTCCATCTCTTTGAAGTGCCTTTCTACTACATCGAATACGGCATCGCACAACTCGCCGCCATCGGGATGTGGAAACAATACCGCGAAAACCCGGCTGCCGCCCTAAAAAACTATACCGACGCACTCGCCCTGGGCGGTACCCTCACCCTGCCGGAACTGTACAAAAAGGCCGGCCTGTCGTTCGACTTCTCCTCCGAGACGATCCGAGACCTCGTGGAAATGGTCAGAAAGGAACTCGCATCCCTCTGACGCCGGGGGTTGGAAAGGGGATAGCACGGGTACAAACCCGGGAACATCTCAACCACATCGTCCGCAGGTGCCGTTGACCACCATGCCGATCTGACGCACACGGTATCCGCCCGGAAGACGTATCGGGGGTATGCTCACCTCGTCGATGCAGGTGGTCGCCCCACAGCTGTCACACACGAAATGCACATGGTCGTCGTGATGATGCCCCTCCGCGCAGGCATCCTTGCAGAGGGCGTACCTGACCACGTTGTCGCTGCTCGGAACGGTATGGATGAGACCCTTCTCGAGGAAGGTCTGCAAGGTCCGGTAGACGGTCACCCTGTCGAAACTGCCGGAAGTGACGGCTTCGATGTCTTGGTGCGAGAGGGCTATGTCCTTCTCCAGGAACAGGTCCAGGATGCGCCGACGGCTGGCCGTCACGCTCAGACGACTCCCGCGCAGGATCCCCTCGGTGGTGACGGCACTCATGGCAGTCCCCCGGTTTGCTGGGAAGGGGGAGAGGATCCCAGCAAGGATGCGGCATCCTTCTTCAACTGCTCCAACTCTTCCCTTTTCAATCCGTCATAGATGCCCCTCACCTGCCCGTCACCGTCCACCAGCGCGAAAAACTGCGTATGGATGAACTGCTCCGAGATATTCCGGCTGCTGTTCTCCTGACTGTCGAGCAGATAACTCTCCCGGGCTGCCCGGTACAGGTCCGCCTTCCCCCCCGTCAGGAACCACCAACGGGAGGTATCCACGCCCATCGAGTCCGAATAATTCTTGAGCCGGGCCACGGAATCGGTCTCCGGATCGACGGTATGCGACAGGATCAGAAAATCGGAGCGGCTGCCGAAAGCCTCGTACACGGCTCTCATATTGCGGTTCATCTTGGGACAGATGCCCTTGCAGGTGGTGAAAAAATACTCCGCCACATACACGCGTCCCCGTACATCCCGCTCGGTCACCTCCACACCGTCCTGACGCACGAACCGGAACGGTCGGACTTTCGACAGCACCGGTAACTCCACCTTGCCGAAATCCGTCGCCAACATCAGCCCACCGTAGAACCCGGCCAACAGCAGGACGAAAAAACCCAGATACAGCCAACCCTTCCTCGACATGCGATCTTTCTTGAATACAAAATTACAACCACCCGGCGAATGACACCCGGGAATGCTTTGTTCTGCAACTTTGTTGCAATATCGTACCTTTACCTCTCCCCATGATCAGGATCAACTACGACGCCCTCGGCATCGCCGCCTCCATCGCCTGCGCCATCCATTGCGCGCTGCTGCCCATCTTCCTGAGCAGCCTCACCATCCTGGGCATGGACATCATCAACAACCTCGCCTTCGAGGCAGCAATGATAGCCCTGGCTACCCTCATCGGATACCGTTCCCTCCGACACGGCTTCCGCAGCCACCACCACTCCCGCACCCCCGTCATCATCTTCGGCATCGGCATCATTCTGCTCATCCTCAAACAGGTCTGGCACGACCGTCAGCTCCTGTTCCTCATCCCCGCCATCCTCGCCATCGTGACGGCCCATCTCATCAACCTCAGCTACTGCCGGAGATCGGACAAAGGCCACTCCCCTTCCTGCACGCACTGACCCGGAGCGATATACTACATGAACGGCTTCCCGAATCAGGTTGAATTCGGTACTTTCATGCGATTTCCGGATAAACGGATTCATGCGTATCCTGCTGCTGCTGATAATCCTCTTCTCCACCCTCGATGGCTCAGGAAGGCCGGCAGGGGATACGACTTCCCTGAACGACCTATTACAGACGGGTAGCGAATTCGTGAAGATGTTCGCCCCGGAGAACGGGAACCCCTTCTTTCCGGTGGAAAGGAACCTGGGGGCCGTCATCTACCACGGCAACCGGTACGGCAACGTCGAACTGCTCTATGACTGTGAAGACGACGCCGTCATCATCCGTGACCTGAAGGGTCAGCTCAAACTCCGCCTCGTGCGCGAAAAGCTCGACGGATTCGAGGTCGACGGGCACCGGTTCGTCAAACTCCGCCTCGTACGCCCCGAAGGAGAGTTCTACGAGGAACTGCACAACGGCCGCCGTCAACTCCTGGTCAAATGGCAGAAGAAAATGGCATACGATACCCGGCAAACATCCGTCTACACCCTCAGGAAATCCATCTTCCTGATACAAGACGGCAAACAGGTGCCCATCGAAAGCCTGTCAGACCTGATGGGCATCGTGCCCGACAGGAAGAAGGACTTGCGCAGGATCTATGGCGAACAGCCCTACAAGTTCAGGAAGAACCCGGTACGCGCAGCACAGCGGGTGGTGCAGGCCGTTGAAAAGATGGGATGGTGAGACGGGTTTTGAACATATGCCTCCTGGCAGGTCTGTCCGCCGCCACCCATGGTCAGGACATGTCCTCCTTCGACAGCCTCGTCAACGTCTGGGAGAAGCGCCATCAGGTGAGCATCCGTTACGACCCCGCTCAATCACGGGGTCTTAGCATCCCCGAGTTGCAGGGATCCCTCGACGACATGCTCCGGAATACCCTCGAAGGGACCGGCCTCTCCTATGTGCGCGACCGCAGCGGCCGCATCTTCATCTTCCGGGGTGCCCCCGTCGACACCCGTCTCCCGGAGGGCTTCTTCGCCGACACTTCGAAGACCCGGTCAAGCACTCCCGGCCTCAGTGAACGCCAGGAGAACGAGGCCTTCATCGCCGCTTATGCCAACCGGATACAGACCATCGGCAGCAGGGGAGGCCAGGGAGCCAATGCCATCATAACAGGGTATGTGCGCGACGCCGGCAATGGGGAGCCAGTGGGTTCGGCCTCCATCACCCTGGAAGGGAGCAGCGGCGGCGTCTCGACCCGATGACCGTACCCAAGGGAAGGCATGTCCTGAAGGTCAGCAGCGTGGGCATGAAGGAGGCGGGCATCCAGATAAACGTGCTCGGCAACGGCCGCATCGACGTCGGCATGCAGGAGGAAGTCCGCAGCCTCAAGGCGGCCGTCGTCATCGCCCGGAAGGAATCCAACGTCCGGGGCATGCAGATGGGTGTCGAGAAACTCAGCATCCGCTCCATCCGACAGATACCCGCCGTGCTCGGCGAAACCGATATCCTCCGCTCCCTCCTCACCCTGCCGGGCGTCACCTCCGTCGGGGAAGGAACCGTCGGCTACAACGTCCGCGGTGGAGCCGCCGACCAGAACCTCCTTCTCCTGAACGACATGACCGTCTTCAACCCCACACACCTCTTCGGCTTCTTCTCGGCCGTCGATCCCGAAGTTGTGCGCGGACTCGAACTCTACAAGAGCGCCATCCCCGAGAAATACGGAGGTCGCCTTTCCTCGATTATGGACGTCACCACCCGAGACGGGAACAACAAGAAGATCACCGGAACAGCCGGCATCGGACCGCTCACGGGTAAGTTCACGGCCGAAGGCCCCCTCGGAAAGAACAAAAAGACCACTTTCATCACAGGGGGAAGAACCACCTACTCCAACTGGTTCCTCAAATACCTGTCCGACGCATCCCTTCGGAAGAGCCGCGTGAACTTCGGGGATGTCATCCTCCACCTAGGGCATGAAATCTCCGCACGCGACCGGCTGTACGCATCCGCCTACCTCAGCCACGATGACTTCCGCCTCAACTCCGACTCCACCTACACCTACCGCAACCGCAACCTGCGCCTCAAATGGCGCCATGACTTCACCGACAAGCTCTATCTCGTCCTTTCCTCCGGCCTCGACCAGTACGACTACTCCGTGAAGGGCAGCAACAACCCCAAGGATGCCTTCGACCTGAACTTCGGAATCCGGCAGTTCAACACCAAGGCCGACTTCCGATATGCTCCCGACAACCGGCACGACATGTCCTTCGGCCTTCAGCACATCGCCTACCGCATCGAGCCGGGCAGCATGATACCCCGCAGCGCCCAGTCACTCGTGACACCCAAGACCGTCGAGGCGGAACAGGCCGGTGAATCCTCCGCCTACTTCGGCGACCAGTACAGGGCCTCCAACAAGCTCTCCCTCCAAGCCGGATTTCGCTACACCCATTACCGACTCAACGGACCCGGGAAGTTCTACCGCTATGCCGACGGCCAACCCCGGTCAGACCGCTCCGTCATCGACTCGGTCACCTACCCTGCCAACCAGCAGGTCCAAACCTATCAGGGACCCGAGCTGCGCGTCTCGACGCGATACCTGCTGGATACCCGGACCTCGCTCAAACTGAGCTTCAACACCCTGCGCCAGTATATCCACATGATCACTAATACCACGGCCATCTCCCCCACCGATATCTGGAAACTCAGCGACCCCTACATCCGCCCGCAAATCGGACAGCAGGTTTCCCTGGGCATCTACACCCAACCCGGGGATAAGGGGATGGAACTCTCCCTGGAAGGATACTACAAGACGACCCGGAACTACCTCGACTACAATAGCGGCGCAAAACTCATCCTGAACGAGGCCATCGAAAGGGATGTCCTCAACACGAAGGGCAAGGCCTACGGCATCGAGGCGCTCATCAAGAAACCGCAGGGAAAACTCAACGGCTGGCTCAGCTATACCTGGCTGCGCACCTTCCTCAAGGTCGACGACCCCATCGCCGGCGAAGTGGTCAACGGCGGCAACTATTACCCGGCCAACTTCGACAAACC
>RGVM01000820.1 GCA_010027295.1 Chitinophagia bacterium | reverse complement strand
CCATCCGGCCATCAACAGCAGCTGGATGGGAGACTTCATCCGCACCTACTCGCACGTACACATCGGAAGCGCAATCGCCCTCCCCGACGGACTCATCGTGCCCGTCATACGCTTCGCCGACCGGAAGTCACTCTCCCAGATCGCCAGCGACGCGAAGGAACTCTATGACAAGGCCCGCCAGAAGAAGATCCAGCCGGCCGAGTTCAGCGGGAACACCTTCACCATCTCCAATCTGGGCATGATGGACATCGACGAGTTCACGGCCATCATCAACCCGCCCGACAGCTGTATCCTGGCCGTCGGCCGCATCAGCGAGAAGGTCGTCCGCAAAGGCGATGGATTCGGTGTGGTCAACGTCATGAAGGTCACCCTGAGCTGCGACCACCGCAGCGTGGACGGAGCCGTGGGCGCCGCCTTCCTCCAGACCCTGAAGAAATTCATGGAGAATCCCGTCACGATGCTCGTGTGAGCGGTACGGCACGCGTATGAAGAGCCGTCTGCATGGGCAGATGGGAATACGCTCATGCTGCTACATTACCCTGTATTCAGCGGGATGCGTCGCCCAGGGCACCCCTGATGGATGCGAACAGGGAATCTCTCGGTATGGCCTTGCGAACGATCTTGCCGTCAGGTCCGATCAGCCAGTTGAACGGGATGCTGTCGATCCGCCACTGGCGTATGACGGCACCCTGCCAGACACCCGTGTCGATGAGGTTCACCCCGGGAACCTGACGGGTCAGCGTGAGGAATCTCCAGGTGTCCCTTTCTTGATCAAGCGCGATGTTCACCACCTGCAGCCGACCGGTCTTAAGCCAAGGTTGGAGGCGCTTCTGCTCGTCCAGGAAGTCGATACAGGGGTTGCACCAGGTGGACCAGAAGTTGACCAGTAGGTGACTGCCGGGTGCGGACACCGGCAAGTGGTTGCCAACGGCGTCGGGCAGGGCAAGCGGCGGCAGACTGTCGCCCACTTCCAATTCGATCTCGAAGGTCCTTAGGAAGTCGAGGGTGCGCGCCCGCAGCCGGGCCACTGAAGGACTCTTGTGAAACCTTGCCTCGGTACGGAGGATGAAGGCCCTCAGCGAATCGAAGTCCCGGCCGAAATCGACGTAGGTGTAGGTGTAGAGGAAGGCGCCCGAACTGG
>RGVM01000819.1 GCA_010027295.1 Chitinophagia bacterium | reverse complement strand
CATCGCTGGCGATGCAGTCAACCTGTTGCGCATGCAGTCAATCGACGTGGACCAGGCCCTGAGCCGCTTTGTCGATGTCGTGCTGCGGCGCCGGGCATCGCACCGGACCGAGTCCGGAGTACCGGATCCGTCCGCACCGGATCCGTCCGCAACTAGCGCATCGCCCGATGGCAATGAGTCCCGAGGCGCTTGAGTCCATGAAGTTCAGCGACTACCTCAAGGGCATCCAGGACGGGCATCCCGCATACGTGAACACCTCGTCAATGCCGCGCAAGGCGGAACAGTTCCAAGGGCGTCCAGCCGGCCTGTTGACCCGAATGATCGGCGCGGGAGTGGACGTGGCCCTGGTGTACGTCTTGGTCACCCTCCTTGACGTGTCCCTGAGGATCCTGGATCTGGTCGCGACACCCTTCGTCACGGTGCCGATTCCGCCACCGGCGATTCTGGTGGGCATTGGTTTCGTCATCTTCTGGGGCTATACGACGTGGTCCTGGAGTTCCCTGGGTCGCAGCCTCGGCGACCATGTCATGGGCATCCGCATCGAGACTGAGGATGGCGCCAGTCCGGGGACGAAGCGCGCCGCTGTCCGCTCGCTTGCGTTCATCGCCTTCCCTCCTGGACTGCTGTGGGTTCCGTTCTCCGGTCGGGCTCGTTCCCTGCAGGATCTGCTCGTGCGAACTGACGTGCGCTACGACTGGGTCACCCGGGTTCCGCCGTCGTCAGGAGCGGGATCTGGTTCGCCATCGAGTTGATCGCTTCAGAACCGCCCGTGCTGCGGGCACCGGAACTGAAGCCACTCGGGCTGGGAGCAATGGGTCCGGTCAGGCTCGGTGTTCGATCCCGATCCAGGAGCACAATCCAGGTCTGGCCCGGCTTGAAAGCCATCGGTGAGCCGTCGGGCAGGGTGAAGGTCGTCCCCGATGTCTCATCCGGTCGGTTCCAAGTCACCTCCCAGGCTCGACCATCGCGTAGGACCAGAGCCTTGCCGGTCCCTACGGTGGTTGCCTGCGGCGTGTTCCCGCCGCCCTTGTCGAAGTAGACGGACGGTTGCTGATCCACGTATTGAATGACGACCGTCGATGCGTGCTGACTCTCGCCGTCCTCCTCTGCGCGAGCCTTGATCCCGTTGAGGTGCACCTTG
>RGVM01000818.1 GCA_010027295.1 Chitinophagia bacterium | reverse complement strand
TGGCCGGGGGAGGGCGCACCGGCGCTTCTGGCCACGGCGCACCCGCATGGGGCGTGGGTCAACTGGGTGGCGTAAATCGGCCCAAAACGGGCTCCAAGCCCGGCAGAGCCTCGCAGAACTCTACACAAAGTACGAGTACATGATTCCGATGCGGGACGGGGTGAAGCTCTACACCGCCGTGTACGTCCCCAAAAACAAGCCTGGGAAGCATCCGATTCTGATGGAGCGGACCCCGTACAGCGCGGGGCCATACGGTCCGACGAGCTTCAAGAATCATCGCGGCAGCCCAGCGTTGCGCGAAGCCGGCTACACGTTCGCCTACCAAGACGTTCGCGGAAAGTACATGAGCGAAGGCGAGTTTGTGAACGTTCGGCCGCAGCTGAAGAAGGGCCAAACGGGCATCGACGAAAGCACCGACACGTTCGACACGGTGGAGTACCTGGTGAAGAACGTGCCGGATAACAACGGCGCGGTCGGCCTCTGGGGCATTTCCTACCCGGGCGGTTACGCGGGACTCGGAGGCATCAACTCGCACCCGGCCCTCAAGGCGATTTCGCCGCAGGCACCGGTTTCAGACTGGTTCGTGGGCGATGACTTCCACCACAATGGCGCCCTGTTTCTACAGGATGGTTTCGACTTCATGCTGGGTTTCGGCCAGGCAAGGCCCAAGCCGTCGCCAAGTGGCGGAGTCGCCCCTCCCCGAGTCGATCGGGGAGGCAAGACCGCCTACGACTTCTTCCTCAGCACAGGTGCCCTCAAGAACTTCGATGCGCTGCACATGAAAGGGACCGTCTCGTTCTGGAAGGACATGATGGACCACCCGAACTACGACGAGTTCTGGCAGGACCGCAGCTTGCCGAAGAACATGAAGGGCGTCAAATGCGCGGTGCTGACCGTCGGCGGATGGTTCGACGCGGAAGATCTCTGGGGTCCGCTGAACGTTTACGCCCATACCGAGAAGCAGAATCCTGGCACGCCGAACACTTTGGTGATGGGTCCCTGGTTCCACGGGATGTGGGCCGGACCAACCGGTCAAACGTTTGGCGACCTCGACTTCGGCAGCAAGACCGCCCGCTACTACCAAGATAACATCGAAGCCCCCTTCTT
>RGVM01000817.1 GCA_010027295.1 Chitinophagia bacterium | reverse complement strand
TCGGGGCGCGGACACGGTGCATCCCGAAGTCGTTGTCGTCCCGAAGACGTCGTGCGGGCTCAATCCTTGGAGCGCGGCCGTCCCCGGCCGCCCCCCCATGCTCCCGCCCTGCGGGACCAGTCCCATCCCCGCTGCCCGTCCAGAACCTGCCGACAACTTCGGGATGCACGGCCGCAGACATCACCACGGCGCGAATCCTTGAGCATCCCGTTGCCCAAACACATGGCGAGCGTCTGACCGTTTTTGTGTCCAGCACTTCAAGGCAAACTCAACCTCCAACCATCCATGCCCGAGCCATCCTCAACTCCCAAGGTCTTCCTCTCCTGCATCCATTCGGACATGCGGTGGGCCCATGCGATGCGGCAAATGCTTGGGGCTGCCGGCGCAGAGGTGTTGCTGTCATCTGACAGCACTCGCCCTGGGGACTCGATTGCCGAGCGTGTCCGGGAGGCGATCGCCATGGCTTCGGTCGTGTTTGTCCTGATTGGACCCCGCACCCGTGGAAGCAAATTCGTAAACTGGGAAATTGAAATCGCCACCCAAGGCACGCCTTCGCGACCCGCTCCAGGCCTTGTTGCAGTCATCCTGCCGGATCACGCTGACTACCTGCGCCCGTTCTACGACCCCGAGAATGTCCCGTTGCGGATCCATGACCATGTGTCGCGCGAGTCGGCGATTCTTCGCAAATGGCCGAAGGACCCCGCCGAGAGGCAGCGCTTTCCATGGCCCCTTGTAAGCTTTTCCACCGGGTCGGCATTGCGCAGCTTCCAATGGGATGAATCAGCAGACCAACCCGTGCGCGGATAGGAACCATGACCTCGTTGCTCCATGTCATCGTTGTCCATCACCCGCACAATGACTTTGCAGCCCAGGCCGAAAAGGTATTAAGACGTGCTTTCGGGGCTGGTCCGGAGGCAACTGACCCGGATGGCATGCGACTCGGATCGTCCATCTGGAGCCATGTTCGGGTCATCACGATTACCGACAAGGCAGGCCTCGATTCCATTGCACTTGGAGAAAGCGATCGGGTCCTTTGGGTCCTTCTTGTGGATTACCCCATGACCACGGGTGGGGACTGGCCACCGATCATGGATGCCATCGGATCCATGTTGGACGAGGCGACACCTGTCTCTTATACACATCT
>RGVM01000816.1 GCA_010027295.1 Chitinophagia bacterium | reverse complement strand
TTCGTCCTCGTCCAATCCCAGGAAATGCCCGAGCTCGTGAAGGTAGGTGACCCGGATCTCCTTGCGGAACGTGGCCTCGTCGCCCTCGGCAAAATCCCAGAGGTTCTCATAGAAAAGCAGGATCTGGGGTGGCATCGGCGGCGGTCCATCCGTGGGGGCTCCCAACGTCTCACCGCAAAACATGCCCAGCAGATCCTCGTCCCATCCCTCGTCGATCAAGGCCTCCGACGGCCACGGATCATAAACCACCGTCACCCGCGCTGCGTGTTCCCGAAGATCGTCGGTCAGCCCCGCCAGGGTCTCCACCACCTCTTCCTGGGCAACCTTCACCAACCATTTCGATGTGGCGTCCATCCGACCGCCAGATTGCCGGGCAGGTGTGCCGTGGCAATGCCCGCCTTGGGGTGATTGCGATGCATCCACAAGGGGTGGCGGCTTTGTCTTTCGGAAGGCGGGGAACGGAGCGCGGGTGTATCCGCAGGATCACCCGCAGCAACCCTCGCCTATCCATCGGTTCCATTGCCTCCAAACGCCCCCATCTTCGACCCTGTTGCTGCGACGGATGCCGCCGGTGCGGCACACAGTCGCACTCCGTCCGCGGTGGACGCCCTCGAACGAACGGAGGCCGCCACACTCCTCTCGCCCGCCCCTTCGGGATGCACCCGGGCGATTGGTTAAAAAAGTCGCCATCCGGCGGGGATCCGGATGGCGACTGCGGGAGGGAGATGTCCGCGTTATTCCGTGGTCACCTGGATGGCCTTGGCCTTCGCGACTTCCGACTTGGGAACGGTGACCGTGAGGACGCCGTCCTTGAACGAGGCTTTCACCGCGTTCGCATCTACCGGAATCCCCAGCTCGAACTGACGCCCAAACCGGCCGACAAACCGTTCACGACGATGAAACCGGCCTTCGTTGGTTTCCTTCTCCGCCTGCCGTTCCCCAGTGATCGTCAGGACCCCGTCCTCGATCGACACATGGACGTCTTCCTTGCGGATTCCGGGCAGTTCCACCGTCACCACCAGCTGCCGATCCTCTTCACGGACGTCCGTGGCAGGGGAGGCGATCGCGTCGGGCGTCGTGTTGGCGGGCAATCCGGCGAAACCGGAGAGCCCGGCCAGCGGCCGTCCGAAGAAGCGGTTCAACTCGCGTTCGAATTCGGCGAGCGGGGT
>RGVM01000815.1 GCA_010027295.1 Chitinophagia bacterium | reverse complement strand
CGCGCGGCATCTGCCGGTTGTTCCAGAGGTGCTGATGGTTGTAGCACTCCACCATGCCGGTGTTGACGAGTTCCTTCATCTGCATCTCGGCACGGGGGGCCGTGTACCAGGTGTCGGGATCGTCGGGGTCCTTCTCCTCGAATTCCCATATGAAGGCGGCCGTGGCGAGGGCCTGTTCCCTGGGGACGGCCTGCTTCACGACGATGTATCCGTTCTCGACCCAGAAGCGCCAGTCGTCCTCGCTGAGCACGCGCAGGGGCTTGCCATCGGAGCGGTCGTTGAGCTTCTGCGCGCTGCTCTTGGCGGTGGAGGGATTGCCGGGGATGTCCTTGTGCGCGTTGTCCGGCATCATCGTCGGGGCCATGGTGGGGGCCATCGTTGGGTTCTGCATGGTGTATGGGTATGGGGTGATAGGAGCGGTTCATCCAAATCTACGGAAACCCCGGCAACCCGGAATGTCATAGCCAAGGGTCATGCGAAAGAAGGGGGTCTGCCACGGTCGCGACCCCTCTCTTCCCCGGAAATGGCGACCTTTTGTGAAGCCTGTACGCGCAATTGGAGCATCTTTGCAGTACGGAAAACGATGACTGCAGTATTCCTGAACGGACTGGGCACGGGCTTCGCCCTCAGCATCATGCTGGGGACGGTCTTCTTCTGCCTGGTGCAGAACAGCATCGAGAACGGCTTCGGGAGCGGCTTTGCCATCGCGACCGGCGTGATCCTTTCCGATGTGTTGCTCATCCTTCTCAGTCGTTTCAACACCGAGCTCCTGCCCCAGGGAGGTACGATGGAGACGGTCACCCGACTTTGCGGGGCAGGGATTCTCTTCGCCCTGGGCGTGGCGGGAATGCGACCGCGAAAGGAGAAGCAATCTACGGGCAGCCTCGGCAGGAACCCGTTCGTGCTGGCCTCGAAGGGCTTTTTGCTGAACATTATCAATCCCGCCAACTACCTCAACTGGCTGGCCATTTCGCTGATGCTGACCAATGTCTTCCACTACGAGGGCGAGCGACTGTGGCTGTATTACGGGAGTGCGCTGACGGGCATCTATGTCACCGAAGTGTGCATTGCCTTTTTCGCATCCTTCCTGAAGGAGCGCATCACACCGTTGATCTTGCGCCGGATCGACATCGGGGTGGCCATCCTGTTCATCGTCTTCGCCGGGGTGCT
>RGVM01000814.1 GCA_010027295.1 Chitinophagia bacterium | reverse complement strand
GCTCCACGACCTGGCACTCGGTCGTGTTCGACATGGCGGGGCGACTGGTCTGCCAGGTCAGGCCCCCGTCGCGACTGTAGGTGATGTTCGAGAAGGGCCGTCCGAGGCTGTCGCGGCCCTGGCTGGGGAAGACGAGCGTACCGTCGGACAGGGTGATGCCACGACCGGGCGCCGGAGCAAACAACCACCACGCGCTGTCCTTGAGACGGGTGATATTGACGGGCTCGGACCAGGTAAGGCCGTCGTCCGTGCTCTTCGCGATCAGGAACTGGGAAGTGGTCCGGATGTCGAAGCCCGGCTGCGAGCCGCGTTCGCGCCATTGGTGGTTCCAGGCCTGGGAGCCGCTGTCGAGCCCCGCGATGGGATGCCCGGCCGCATCGAGGACGCCATGCATCCATAGTCCGGCGATGAAGAGCGTCCCCGTGCGCTCGTCCACCAGGATGCAGGCGTCGCTGACACCGTTGAACTTCTCGGGCAGCCCGCCCCAGCGCTTCATATCGAGTACCACCTGCATGGGCTGCCAGCTACGACCACCATCGGTGCTGCGGTTGAGGGTGATGTCGATATCACCCTGCAGGTCGCGGCTGGAGGCACGGCGCGCATCGTAGACGGCCAGCAGGGTGCCCCGGCGCGAAGTGGCGAGACCGGGGATGCGGTAGGTGTCGACCTGGATGCCCGTCGGGTTCGCCTCGGTGCCCATGGCGGCGGCCGAGCGGGTCTGCGCCGTGCCCGAGCCGAGGCGGTACATGTAGCGGTTACCACGCTCCGGGATGAAGCCGATGGTCTGCATGTCGTTCGAGTACGTGTCGCGCTCGGCGAAGTACGACTTCTCGGCCTGGAACAGCGCCTTGAGGTTCGTCTTCGCTTCCGACTGCTTGGAGCGAGCCTGGAACTTGATGAAGTTCGGGATTGCGATGGCCGCGAGGATGCCGATGATGGCGACGACGATCATCAGCTCGACGAGGGTAAAGCCCTTCTTCTTGAGCAGCCTTTTCATTCAATCTCCTGTGGGGTGACAACAGCCTGAGGACTCGACCGAAGCAATCGGCGAACCAACGCCTGATCGAGTGATGCGGAGGGTCCTGCTCGCTGGTTGAGATCCAGAACAAAACGCACGCATTCTCCGACCATAGCTCAATGCCTCAGTCCCCTGCAGAATGTGCCCAACTT
>RGVM01000813.1 GCA_010027295.1 Chitinophagia bacterium | reverse complement strand
TCGACCTCGCTGCCGTTCGAGGTTCAGGTGGAGATGGTGCGGTCGATCCGGGGCTGCGAGCGGGCCGAGATCCTGAGGCCGGCGTATGCGGTGGAGTATGACTTTGTCGATCCGACGCAATTGGATGCGAGCTTGGAGACCCGGGCGTGCTCGCATTTGTTCTTGGCGGGGCAAATCAACGGGACGTCGGGCTATGAAGAGGCAGCGGCCCAAGGATTGATGGCGGGGATCAATGCGGTACGGAAGGTCCGCGGACAGCCGCCCGTTGTTCTCCGTCGAGACCAGGCATACATCGGCGTCCTGATTGATGACTTGGTGACAAAGGGAACGCAGGAGCCGTATCGGATGTTCACGAGCCGGGCCGAGTACCGGCTGCTGCTGAGGCAGGACAATGCGGACACGAGGTTATCGGGTTTGGCGCATGGCCTGGGGCTTTTGCCTTCGCGACTGAATGCATGGGTGGAGGGGCGGATTCGGGCGATTGGTGGGGAGAAGCGTCGATTGGAGGAGGTGCGGCATGAGGGGCAGAGTTTGGCGCAGTGGCTGAAGCGGCCGGAGGTGACATATGAGACGTTGCCGGGGGCGCGGCTGGATTTGGAGGAATCGATTCGGACCCAGGTGGAAGTGGATATCAAATATGAGGGTTACATTCGGCGGCAACTGGAGGAGGTGGAGAGGAGTCGAGGGGTGGAGGAGGAGGCGATACCGCATGATTTTGATTATGGGTGCGTGCCGAGCTTGAGGACGGAGGCGCGGCAGAAGTTGATGAGAGTGCGTCCTGGTACGTTGGGTCAGGCGCTGCGGATTTCGGGGATCACGCCAACGGATGTGAGCTTGGTGATGGTGGGGATGCGACGGATGGGCCAGGGGGGTTCCTGCCAATAAATAACGATACACACAGTTTAGAAACGCCGCCTTGGCTACATGCGAGGGGAGACTGGGAATGGTCTGGGAACAACCTGCGAAGAACTCCCGTGGAAAAATCAAACTTGGGGCTTGTCAAGAATTGCGGGCGCAGAGCAAGGTGCCCGGGTTCCACAAAAATTTAACGGGCCCGAGTGGGTTCGTTGGCGGCCTTGGGCGGTGTAATCCGTGTGTCACCCCCAAGGCCGCTTTTCTTTTGTTTTGGGTTGTCCCGATGCAAGCGGTGGACATACAACCGAGGAAATC
>RGVM01000812.1 GCA_010027295.1 Chitinophagia bacterium | reverse complement strand
ATATTAGCTTCTCATCCCCTGGCCGATTGAAGCGCTTGTGGTAGGGCTCTTCGAAATCGGGGCTACTCATGAGTCCCGATTTTCATAAGCGCTGAAGGGTGCCTTGCGCTTGCGTCCGCAGCGGTACTCCAGGGAGTTGGGGGGCTTGCCTTTGCCGGCCTCGTCAGGATACCGGTTGGCGCAGGTTGCCCCGCCTGATCACATGTCGGAATGGCCGGTCGGAGGAAGGAGGCTTTCCGTACCTTGTGGGTGTCTGTGCATGATTCCATGGAACGATCAGATGCCATCGTGAGGGTCAGGACCCCGATAAGGGTCTGCGAGGTCGCCTGGTTCGGCGACCTCTGCGGCGGCGATACGGAGTTCCTGGGCGTCCCAGATCCCGTCAGGCGCAGCAGTTTCGCTCATTGCCGCGACATCGTCTCCCAAGCTGAGGCGCTCGGCTATGACAATATCCTCCTTCCCACCTCCTACATGGATGGGCAGGAGACCATCCCGTTTGCGGCCGCCGCGGCTGTACTCACACAGAAGATAAACCTGCTCGTGGCCGTACGCACCGGCGAGATCCACCCGCCGATGCTGGCCAGGCATATCGCCACCCTCGACCATATGCTCGGGGGCCGACTCACCGTAAATATCATCAACTCCGACCTGCCCGGGCTTCGCGAGGACCCCGGCCATCGATACCGACGTTGCGAAGAGGTCATCACGATCCTTCGCCAGGCCTGGACCCGGGACCGCATTGAGCACCGGGGTGAAGCATATCCCCATTTCTCGCTGGATGCGGCGCCCGTACGTCCCCTGCAGGCCAACGGGGGGCCGCTGCTCTATTTCGGAGGCATCTCAGACGGCTCCAGGGAGGTGGCGGCCCGCCATTGCGATGTCTTCCTCATGTGGCCGGAGCCCGAGGAGGACCTGCGAGAGACCATCGCCGACCTGTCTCGTAGGGCCGCTGCTCATGGCAGGTCCATCGACTTCGGACTGCGCATCCACGTCATCGTGCGCGAGACGGAGGCAGAGGCCAGGGCCCACGCCCGATATATCATGAGCCGCTTCGACCCGGAAGGCTTCAACCTAAGGCATCTGGCCCAGGATGCGGGGTCGGCCGGCGTGCTGAGGCAGGACCGTGTCAGGGAGGAACGGGGCGACGACGAGGACTACGTGGAGCCCAAC
>RGVM01000811.1 GCA_010027295.1 Chitinophagia bacterium | reverse complement strand
CGCATCCATGATCCCACCCCGGAACCGTCGTTCCCGGAACCCGTCGTCCGAATGTTGACCCAGGACGACACCACCCTCTTCGTGTCCGATCTTCCCCTCGAAGAATCGTCCGACCTGCAGACATGGACGCCACTGCCCCCATCCCAGACACAACCCACATTGCGTCGGCCTGCCGAAGACCCCGCATCCCACCGCTTCCTCCGCGTCCGGCAATGAACTACGGAGATGAGAGACCCCGTGCATCCCGAAGTGGTGGGTGAAGGAGCGCGGACGGCCCGGCCGCGAGTCCTCCGACCCAACGTCCCGATTTCCTGCCCACAACTTCGGGATGCACCGTGAGAGACCGCCATTCGATAACGAAACTTGAACGGATATCCTTTGAGGATATCCTGACGCCTCGTGAGCGGCGAAACCGTGGTTTTCAAAGTGGGCAACAGCCTGGCAGTCCGGTTGGTTGGCGAATGCCGTCTTCCCCGGGGCACTCGCGTCCGTGAGCGGTGGGAGGGCAAAAGCATCGTCATCGAACCGGTGGTCAACACCTGGTCCCCCACCTTTCTTGCCTGTGCAGGCACCTGGGATGAGCCGATTGAGCGTCCGGGCAGGAACGAACCGGCCAGAGACCCTTTCGCGTGAAATTCCTGCTGGATACCTGTTCAGTCAGTGACTACCTGCGCGGCGTGGATTCTGTGGTGCAGCGACTTCAAAAGGCCAAGCCCTCCGAAGTGGCCATCAGCGCCGTCACCGTCATGGAACTCCGCTATGGGGCATCGCGTCGGCAATCGCCCAAACTGACGGCTGCGGTGGAAGCCTTCTTGAACGACGTCAGCGTTCTCGCCTTTGACGCTGAGTCCGCCGAGCGGGCTGGAGTCATACGAGCCACCATGGAGGCCAATGGGCTCAGCATCGCCTTGGCAGATTGCCAGATTGCAGCCACAGCCCTGACCCATGACCTGACCCTCGTCACCAACGATGGCGACCTGAAGCGCGTACCGAAACTCAAGGTCGTTGACTGGCGCCATGCACGGTGAGGTTCTGGACCCGCGGAGAAGACAGAGCGGTTCATCCAGACCGCGGCCTTGACCGAGCCGAGGCGGATTTCATGGATGGGCTGGTTGTTCAGGATGAGGTCTCCTTTTCAGCGAGCATGTCCCGCGCATCCCGAAGTGGTGG
>RGVM01000082.1 GCA_010027295.1 Chitinophagia bacterium | reverse complement strand
GAGGTGTTGCGTAGTCTATAGTCCTCGATCGCTGTGACGAAAAAAATATAAAAAAATAAATATGAAAAAAGCGAGAACCATGGCATGGGCCGTACTCCTGTCGGCAGGACTTGCAGGCGCGGATACTCATGCACAGCCAACCGCCGGCGGAGGGAGAGACCTCCTGCTGCGCATCTCCCCGGGGCCCAACAACCCCCGCAACAGCGAGGGCGATTTCATCACCCTCAAGGATGGCAGCATCCTCTTCGTCTATACCCGGTACTTCGGCGAATCGGACCACGACAACGCCACGGCCTACCTAGCCGGCCGGGTCTCGAAGGACAACGGAAAGACATGGTCGGAAGACCGGACTATCGTCGAGCGCGAGGGACTGCTGAACGTGATGTCCGTCTCCCTGCTACGGCTTCAGAACGGCGAGATCGCCCTCTTCTACCTCAAGAAGAACGCCTGGACCGATTGCATCCCCTACATGCGCATTTCGAAAGACGAGGCGAAGACCTGGAGTGACCCCATCCCCTGCATCACCGATAAGAAAGGCTATTTCGTGCTCAACAACGACCGCGTCATCCAACTCAAGGATGGCCGACTGCTCATGGCCGTGGCCCTGCACCAGACGCCCGACGAAAAGGAATGGTCGAACGGGGCCAGGCTCTTCAGCTACTATTCCGACGACAACGGACGCAACTGGACCTCGAGCGCTGTCGTGCCCAATCCCGACAAAGTGGTCTTGCAGGAGCCCGGCGTCGTGGAGCTCACTAACGGTGAAGTCATGATGATCATCCGCGCCAGCCCGGGAACACAGTACCGTAGTTATTCCAGGAACCGTGGCCTCGACTGGTCGCCTGCCGAACCGGCAGGCATCCCATCGCCCCTCTCGCCCGCCACCATCCAGCGCATCCCCCGAACGGGCGACCTGCTCATGGTATGGAACCGCAATGGTGGAGAGGACCCCAAGATGAAGGGGAAGCGCACGCCGCTGACCGTCGCCGTCTCCAGGGACGAAGGCCGGACATGGCAGCATGTGAAGGACATCGAGACGGACCCCGATGGCTGGTACTGCTACATCGCGATGCATTTCCTCAAAAAGAGGGTGCTGCTCAGTTATTGCGCCGGCAGCCAGTCGGGGAAGTCTTGGCTGAACTATACGAACATCGCCAGTCTCGACTATGACTGGGTGTACGACAGGAAATAAATACAAGTCATGGACGGGAGGAGGGTTTTCATGCGCCGCCTGCTCGGCCTCGCAGCACTGGTGGCAGGCCCGGGGGCCGCAGGTACAAGGGGATATGCTGCCGATCGTTTCACGGGCCCCGCAGAGGATCTGGAACGCATACGCATCCTGCTCGCCGGGAAGGATCCGCTCAAATGGATCTTCGTCGGCGACAGCATCACACACGGCGCGAAACACACGTTCGGCGCTAGGTCCTACCCGGAGATCTTCGGTGAGCGGGTTCGCTATGAGATGCGCCGGGTGCGCGACGTCATCATCAATACCGCCATCAGCGGCAACACGTCCGTGGACATCCTGAACGACTACGAGTGGCGGATCCGGCAGTTCCGTCCAGCGGTGGTCTTCATCATGGTCGGCACCAACGACGCCTCCGTCAAGCGGGATATCAGTCCCGAGAAATACAGGGACGGGCTAATCACGCTGGTGCGTCGCATCCGCGACGAAGGCGCCGTGCCCGTGCTGCAGACGCCCAACCCGGTACTGCTCGAGAAAGCCACTGGCCGGGAGCGCATCGGTGAATACGTCGAAGTAATCCGGGCCGTCACCGCCGCTGAAGGGACCATCCTCGTCGACCACTGGGCCTATTGGACGGAGAGGGCCAAGGCCGACATCCTGGAGGTGCACAAGTGGATGAACGACGAGCTTCATCCCAATGGCCGCGGACACGACGAGATGGCGAAACTCCTCTTCAAGGCCATTGGAATCTTTGATCCGACATCTTTCACTGGCAAGGACCATGCGATAGAGCACATGAAATGAAAACGGCCTCTCAAACACGGTAGGATGTCGACGCTCACCCTGGGAACGGTCCAGCTCGGATTGCCTTACGGACTCCGTGCGGGTGACGAGGCCCCGTCCAGGGACTTGTCAATGGACATTCTCCGGGCAGCCACGGAGTGTGGCATCGACACCCTCGACACGGCCCGCGACTATGGCGTGGCAGAGGATGTGATCGGCGACTATCTCGCCTCGGAGGGCGGGGGTATGAAACCCCGCATCGTCACCAAGTTCCGCATCCCATCGGAGATGGTAGGCTCCCATGGCGCGATGCGCCGACATGTGCGCGACTCCCTGCAACGCTCGCTCGCTTCCCTTCGGCAGTCGCGTGTCCATGCCCTTCTCTTCCATAAGGCGATGCATCAGGACCTTCGTTCGCTGCTACCGTCGCTTGAGGACATCCTGCAGGAGTTGCGTGAGGAGGGACTCATTAACCATGGCGGCCTGTCGGCCTACCGACCTGCGGATGTGGAGCCGGTGATCGGCAACGCCATATTCTCCTGCGTGCAGGTGCCGCTGAACATCTTCGACGCTTTCCTTCATCGCCAGGGCTGGTTGGCGGAGATGGCCGATGCCGGTACATTCGTGTTCGCGCGCAGCGTCTTCCTGAAAGGCCTCCTGCTGGAGTCTCCCGACAGGCTGTCGCATGGTCTCGAGGATGCGGCCCCATACCTGCGTTCCCTGGCACGGATGGCGGAACAGGCCTCCCTGACGGTCGCGGAGCTGGCTTTCTCCTATGTCCGGCACATGCGGGGTGTGGGCAGTATCGTCTTCGGCGCCGACCATGCAGGACAGGTACGGGAGAATAGGAGGCTGCTGCAGATTCCCCCTCTAGCGGTCGGCATGATGGAAGAGGCCGGGGTGCATTTCAGGGATATGCCCGAACATATCATCGTGCCGGGACACTGGAAGTCCTGACGTAAATCAAACGGTCATGCATACACTGGATATGTTCAGACTGGACGGCAGGGTCGCCGTAGTGACAGGCGGGGCAGGGCTGTACGGCCGGCCCATCTGTCGGGCATTGGCCGAGGCGGGTGCCACCGTGGTCATCGCATCCCGCGACGCAGCGGCCTGCCAGGCGGCGGCGGATGGACTCGCCTGCGAGGGTATGTCGGCCGTGGGCATGTCCCTCGACCTCGGCGACGAAGCCTCCATAAGGGCGCTTGTGGACCGCGTGGTGGGGGATTTTGGAAGAATCGACATCCTGGTGAACAACGCCGTCACGCGGCACGGCATGGCCGATCTGGACAAGCTCACCCGAGAGGGTTGGGAGGAGGCCCAGCGAATCAATGCGACCGGCCTCATGCTGATCACGCAGGCGGTCGTGGCAGGGATGCTTGCGCAGGGTTCCGGCAACATCATCAACATAGGTTCCATCCAGGGTGCCGTAGGTCCCCATTTCCCGGTGTATGGTTCGACAGGCATGACGAGTCCCCTCAACTACACGTATGACAAGTGGGCGATGGTGGGTTTCACCAAGTGGGTCGCGAACCGATACGGACGGGAAGGCATACGCTGCAACTGCATCAGTCCGGGTGGTTATGGTCCCGGTGTGGCGGAACGCATCGGCGAGAACGAGTTCACGGAGAACTACCGCGGGCTCACTCCGCTTGGGCGCTTCTGCGGGGAGGACGACATCAAGGGGGCTATGGTCTATCTGGCCTCTAATGCTTCCGCATACGTCACCGGGCACAACCTCATGGTCGACGGCGGGTGGACGAGCTGGTGATACCTATTCCTGTGCAGCGGAAGGCCCGATGTCCGGTTAATGGGGGCATCGGGCCTTCTCATAAGTTCCTGCACAGGTTGCCAGGCAGGGCTATCCGTTCTGAATCTTCAGCGTCACCGCGTATTCGGAGGGCAGTTTAGAAGGCAGTGTCAGGTTCGTCCTTCCGTTCTCCGAGGACCATGAGATGCGTTTCTTTGAACCGAGCATGCGGATACGGGAGCCAGTGGCCGGTTGCACGGACGATAGCGACACCGTCTCGCCCGGCTTTGCGTTGATGATCGCGTAGGTGTAGGCGCCGTCCTTGCTCACGGTGAACTTGACGTTCTCCCCCTCGCGGTACTGTTTGCGGGAGTGGGTGGCATAGATGGCCTCGCCGTTAATGCGCAACCAGTCTCCCATGGCCTTGAGGCGTTCCACGCTTGGGGCGGGTATGAGGCCACCGGCCGTGGGGCCCACGTTGAGCAGGTAGTTTCCGCCCTTGGCGGCGATGTCCACCAGGTTGTCGATGAGAACCTTCGCCGATTTCCAGTTGTGGTCGTCCCGCTTGAAGCCCCATGTGTCGTTCATGGTCATGCAGCTCTCCCAGTCGGAATCGGAAGTGCCTTCCAGGATCTCCTGCTCGGGCGTACCGAAGTCGCCGGCGGCATCCTTGTACTTATTCATCCCCTGCATACCGGAGCGGCCCTTGCCCACACGGTTGTTGATGATGAGGTCGGGTTTGAGGCTGCGGAGATAGTTGTACAGGTCCTTACCCTGGTCCTCGGTCCATTCCGGCACCCATTCCCCGTCGAACCATAGTACGCCGGGATCATATTTGGCAATCAGTTCCGCCAGCTGGGGCTTGAGGTAGGTCTCGCGGTAGCGGGCCCAGTCGGGGTTGGGGGTGTTCTGGTGGGCGTATCCCTTCTTGCTCTCGGCGTCGGGCTGGTGCCAGTCCATGATGGAGTGGTAGAAGCAGAGCCTCACGCCGGAACCTTTGCAGGCGTCGGCCAGTTCTTGAAGGATGTCGCGTTTGAATGGCGCGGCGTCCATGATGTCGTACTGGGTGACCTTGCTGTCCCAGAGGCAGAATCCGTCGTGATGCTTGGACGTGATCACGATGTACTTCATACCGGCGTCCTTGGCGATGCGCACCCATTCCTTCGCGTCGAAGGAGGTGGGATTAAACTGCTTCACGTACGCCTCGTACTCGGGGATGGGGATCTTGCCATTGTGCATGATCCATTCCCCTATGCCCTTGACATCCTTTCCGTTGTGGATGCCGGCGGGCACTGCGTAGGCGCCCCAGTGGATGAACATGCCAAAGGTGGCGTCGCGCCACCACGACATGCGGGCATCCCGGTTGGAGGCAGATTCCTTCATGAAGTCGGTCTGCGCCTGGGTTAGGGATAGCAGCGCGCAGAGGATCAGTGTCACAGCGAGTTTCATGTCTGTCGGTTGAGTGGGTATATTTTTGATGATGTGTGAGTGAATATACGGCATCTCCTCATTCCGACTGTTTCCGAAGGACTTGGAATTTACGATCGTCCGCAGATACTGAAAGCGGGGTCTCTTTCGTTTTTACCTCGTTCGATGTACTTTACCACCTCTGCGGAGGGAGGCTCTGACGGGATGGGGCCGTATCTGAAACAACGTATTTCATGAGTAAGAAAACCATAGCCATCAACCTGTTGGTGCTTCTCATCCTGGACGTGGTCCTCGGGATGGTCTATTCCGCATCCCTGAAGCCCGACCCCAAGAGAGCCATGATTGAAAGCACGGAGAAAGCCTTCCGTACCTGGGATTCGGCCTTCCATCACGGACTCAGGCCCAACTTCGATGGAAGGGCCTATTGGGACGGGTTCTACCGCATGACAACCGACAACCTCGCCTTTAAAAACAGGCCGGGGAAGCGTACGGAACTGACCAAGCATGGTCCTAGGACCGTCTGGCTGGGCGATTCCTTCACAGAAGGCGTCGGGATCGAGTACGACCAAACCTTCGTCGGTCTCTTCGACAAGGCCTACCCGGAGCGGGAGATGGTCAACTTGGGTGTCGTTTCCTATTCCCCCAAACTATACAAGCAAAAACTACGCTACTTCCACCGTAGGGGGTTGGAGTACGATGATCTTATCCTCTGCCTTGACATTTCAGACATCCAGGACGAGCTGGTCTATGGCGGGCGGGAACAACTCGTCGATACCCGGAAGCGGCCTTTATACAAGACCATCCAGTGGCTGCGCTCCCATTCCCTGATCTTCCGGGCATTGCAGTGGGTGGCCAGCAAGAGGGACACCTACAAGCGCATCGTGGGTCGAGAGTTCAAGTCCAGCGAAGAGCGCGACAAGTGGACCGACAACGACAAGGTCTTCGAAGAATGGGGCAGGATGGGCCTGGAGAGTGCGACTGCCAACATGGACACGGTTGTGACTATGCAAAGGTCCTTAGGTAGGAGGATGGCCCTGGTAGTGTACCCCTGGCCCAACCACATCCGAAACAGCTCCTTCCGCAATCGGCAGACAGAACACTGGTCGGCCTTCTGCGCCAGGCATGGAATTGCCTTCGTGAACCTCTTTGACGCCTTCGAGCGGGAATGCCGTCGCATCGGCAACGAGAAGGTGCTCTCCGAATACTTCATCGAGAAGGATGTCCACTGGACAAAGGCCGGGCATGCATTCATCTATCGTTCGCTGGACTCTGCCTTACGACAAAACCTGCCGGGGACAGATGGGAGACCCTTCCTGCCGTGAGTTTATGAAGGATGCCACATCCATATCGTCTAAACGTCCAACAGCTTGTAATTACTGCCCTGTAAGACGTAGGGAGCTATGAGAGCATAATCGCTGGAATTTCAAAACATGTCCTGAGCTACGAGGTCCCGAGGATTTAGGGGTAAGGCGTAACATGAAAAAAAGTGGCGGGAACCAAGACAAACAGAACCAAAATCTGTCGTACTACCATTATACTATCGGGCACCTTCCCTTTCGGGACTGCAAAGATAGGAAATCGTCCATTTCCCCCCAAATTGCCCTGCAGCAGCTGCTAATGGACGATTGGCGTCACGGGTCATTCCATGATGAGAAGGTAGTGGTTCTTCTTCCCTTTGGACACCAGTAGGTATTTCCCTGCCAGCAGACCGGTGGCATTTACCGTCTGACCCACATCGGCGACCTTCTCCCTGTTGAGGCTGACGCCTCCACCCTGGATGGTCTTGCGGGCCTCCCCCTTGCTGGGGAAGATACCCGACAGGGCGAGGAGGCTGACGATATCGATTCCTGCGGCCAGGGTGGCGGCTTCCACACGGTGAGTGGGGACGCCCTCCATGGAGGCGAGGATTTCCGACTCGTCCATGTTGCGCAGGGCGGCGACGGGGTCTTCGGAGAACAGTTTCTCCGTAGTGGACCTCGCCGTTTCAAATTCGGCTTCGCCGTGCACGAAAACCGTTACTTCTTGGGCCAGCCGTCGCTGGAGGATGCGGGCGGATGGGTCTGACAGATGGGAGGCCGTGAGGGACTCAATCTCCTCCTTGGGGAGCAGGGTGAAGCAGCGTATCCACTTTTCTGCGTCGGCATCGGCCGCATTCAGCCAGAATTGGTAGAACTGATAGGGACTGGTTCGGGCGGGGTCCAGCCAGACATTGCCCTTCTCCGTCTTGCCGAACTTGCCTCCGTCGGCCTTGGTGACGAGGGGGCAGGTGAGGGCGAATGCCTCTCCACCTGCCTTGCGACGGACCAGTTCGATGCCGGTCGTGATGTTTCCCCACTGGTCGCTGCCACCCATCTGCAGCTTGCACTGGTGGTGCGTGTGGAGCCAGTAGAAGTCGTAGCCCTGCATGAGCTGGTAGGCAAACTCGGTATAGCTGATGCCCGTCTCTCCATCGATACGTTTCCGTACACTGTCTTTGGACATCATATAATTGACGGTGATGTGCTTGCCGACGTCTCGGAGGAAGGTGATGAAGCCCATGTCACGGAACCAGTCGTAGTTATTGGCCATGATTGCCGCATTGGGCCTCTCGGGGTTAAAGTCGAGGAAACGTTCGAGCTGGGCGCGTATACCCGCCACATTGCGCAGGAGGGTGGCTTCGTCGAGGAGGTTCCTCTCCTCGCTCTTGCCGCTGGGGTCGCCCACCATGCCGGTGGCGCCACCCACGAGGGCGATGGGACGGTGGCCGGCACGTTGCAGGTGCAGTAGCAGTAGGATCGGTACGAGGCTGCCAATGTGCAGGCTGTCGGCCGTGGGGTCGAAACCCACGTAGCCAGTGGTCATCTCCCGCGACAGCTGTTCCCGGGTCCCCGGGGTTATGTCCTGCAGCATGCCGCGCCAGCCGAGTTCCTCGACGAGGTCCATATGTTCGATTTCGAGCAAATGTAGGAAGGAAAGGCGTGGCTATCCGGGCAATAAGGCCGCGGCCGCATCGTTTTTTCAGCAGTCGCGACGGGGTGTCCCGACAGGAGCGTGAGGGCCTGAATACGTACTTTTACCTCCTCCGGACAATCCGGACGATATCATCCATGCCACCGAAGAACCGATCCATTAGGACCCTTGCGGCCTGTGCCTGCCTGCTGACGGCCCTGATCCCCTTCCGGGTAGTTGCGCAGTTCCGCAAGTATTCCAACGAGTTCCTAAACATCGGTGCGGGAGCCCGTGGCCTCGCCATGGGTGGGGCGCAGGTGGCATCCGTGGCCGACGGGACGGCGGGCTACTGGAATCCGGCCGGCCTGGCCCGGGTGCGCGACATGCCCATCCTGCACCTGATGCATGCCGACTATTTCGCCGGCATCGGCAAGTATGATTATACTGCGTTGGCCCTGCCGACAACACAGGCGGGCAGGACCCTGGGGATCTCCCTTCTCCGCTTCGCTATCGACGACATCCCCAATACCCTCTAC